>JADZFJ010000033.1 GCA_020849935.1 Crocinitomix sp.
CGTTTTGAAGAGAATGGGTGGTTTTTTTTAAGGGGTTAAGGGCAGAGTGATAAGGGCAAAGGGGGATTCAGTTTGAGTTCGAGTGTGAGTTTGGAGGTTGTTGAGAAGGAGGTTTCAGTTTGAGTTCCAGTGTGAGTTTTGAGGTTGTTGAGAAGGAGGTTTGAGGAAGTATCTGCTTAGTTTACCAATTCATAATTGGTGCTTCTGCCGCCGGCGGGATCCTTTTTTAGGATGTTTTTATCGATTAAATCATTTAGGTCGCGGATGGCAGTATCTTTTGAGCATTTTGCAATTTTTGCCCATTTGGAGGAGGTTAATTTTCCGTCAAAACCGTCCAATAATCTATTTAAAAGTTTCCGTTGTCTTTCGTTTATGACTGTCTGGGCATGTTTGGTCCAAAAGTCGGCTTTGAATAAAACGTTGAGCAAGGTGGCATCGGTTGACTTTAACGCGTTAATTAGGCAATTTAAAAACCACACGAGCCATTCCGTGATGTCCAAGTTTCCTTTTTGTGTTTTTTCAAGTAGTTCGTAATAGTGTTTTCGTTCAATTCGGATTTGTGCCGACATGCTGTAAAACCGCTGATTGGTTTTATCGGATTGTGCCAATAATAAATCAGTCAATGCGCGGGTGATTCGCCCATTTCCATCTTCGAATGGATGGATGGTCACAAACCATAAATGCGCGATTGCCGCTTTGATGACTAAGTCGATTGGATTCGTTTCGTGATGCCGTGTGCCGTTTGGGCGAAGAATTTCTGAATGATGGTTAAACCAATCTAAAAACTGGTGCATTTCTTTTTCAACGATGAACGCATCTGGTGCTTGAAAATGGACTTTTTCTTTTCCCAAAGCGCCAGAAACTACTTGCATTGGTCCATTCAAATCTTTTCGCCAATCGCCAACGGTTATTTTATACATTCCACTTCTTCCAGTCGGAAATAATGCGGCATGCCAATTAAAAAGTCTTTCGGTTGTTAAGGGTTCAAAACAATTTTGTGTGGCATCTAACATCATTTCAACTACCCCATCTACATTTCGGTCTGATGCTACGGATCCCGCAATTTCCATTCCCAATTTGCGCGCAATGGACGAACGTACTTGGCCTGGATTTAGGTATTCGCCTTCAATTTCTGAGGATTTTAAAACATCAAGGGTTAAGGTGTCCAATAGGGCTTCATTCCGCAGGTCGAACCCCAACGATTCCATTTTTCCAATCAGCCTTCCTTGTAAATTCCGGGCTTCTCCCAACAAATTAACGATTTCATCATTCTTCCATGTGAAATTAGGCCAATCTCTTTTTTGATGGATAAATTGCGTCATTCGTTGCAAAATTTAAGACGAATATACGATTTATTCGTTGCATTGGGTAATTAATTGTTGCGTTTTTTGCATTGGATGGAGGTTTTGAAGGGGTTTAGGGCAGAGTGATAAGGGCAAAGGGGAATTCAGTTTGAGTTCGAGTGTGGGTTTTGAGGGGTTTTGAGAAGGAGGTTTTAAGGGGTTTAGGGCAGAGGGAGAATGAGAAAGAGAAGGAGAATGAGAGAGAGGAAGTGTGAGTTCGAGTGTGAGTTTTGAGGAGTTTTGAGAAGGAGGTTTTAAGGGGTTAGGGCAGAGTGATAAGGGCAGAGGGGGATTCAGTTTGAGTTCGAGTTTGAGTATGGAGGGGGTTGAGAAGGAGAGAGAAGAAGAGTGGGTTCTTCTAATTCCTTCCATTTTTGTGTCGTCCGGTTTTAAATATTTTAAGTGCGATTTCTTGTTGTTTTGATGTTAGATTACTTGTCGCCATTGATAAAGCTAAATAGCTATTAATAGATTCGTTGAAGCCATTTAGGTCGCGTAGGTAAATTCCTGTTGTGCCATTTAGTGGGTCTTTGGCCAACACTATTTTTCTGTATTGATTGTCAACTGTGTCAATAGTGAAATTCAATTGTTTGATTTCGTCAGGAATATAAACAGCAAAGTCAAATTCGGTGGTATCGTGTTTGCATTTTGCAACATAGTCGCATCCCTTTCCAATTGTGCTGTCTTGAATTGTCGCTGGTCGAATATTTATCACATCAACTTTAGGCATATTAGTTTGATCGTAAGTAATTCCCACTTTCATAAATTGATGTGGTAAAGTATGTCTCCAATACCCTTTGTCTAAATATTCTTGTGGTGTTTGCTCAAAGTCATCAGAATAATGACCAAAGTCAAAACCAAACCACATACTGTCACCTTCAATTTTTCCAACATAAGAGTCAATCCCATTTCCAGTAACTAATTCAAAGTCGGCAGGAAAGTCAAATAGATAGTCGCCAACTTCAATAGTTTTCCATTCTCCGTCAGACTTTTTTTCTGTCTGTCCGCAGCTAAATAAAGGGATCGATATTAAAATGATGAGGATATGTTTCATTTGTTGGTTTTAGTATTGCACATAATAGCCGATATGAGCAGTTTAACCTTGCCACACTTCAATTTCTTTGACTATTCCGTTTTCAAATTTCAGGGTTAAACTTCCTGTATTTATTCCGGTTTTACTATACCCAAGATAATATATAAAATCATTGTTTGTCGAAAAAATATCATCAGGTTTTCCGAGCAAATTAATAATCTGATTTTTAGACATTCCAATTAACTTATAATCATTTCGCAAACTGTTCATCATATCCCAACGCAAAGACCAATTTTCTTCTAAATTTAAATTTGCCGTCTTCCATTTTGTAGAGTCAAACTTTTCTCCAGAAACTTTTCCACGCAATCCTAAAACGCATATAAAAATTGCGAGAATGAGTATTACGATTAGATTTATTTTTTTCATTTTTCAGCGATTTAGAAAAATTTAACTTTCAACCAAGGAGAAACTTTGATGAAAGCTAAGAGCTTGATATTGCAACATAAGTGCTACTTTTGGATAGGTGCTGGTCGGTACAGTTAATTTTCAATTCCAAGTTCTTTTTTTTCTTTTTTATTTAGTTTTCTTCCAAAGTTCTCGAGCCACCAATTCAATCTTGGGGGATAGCAACTCACCGTATTACTCTCTTCTGCTTTTTCCTCTTCTATTAGCATTACTTTTAATTCGCTGTCTATTTTAAATCGTGCTTGATATTCGTTTATGCTGCCATCGTTATTCTGTATTTTGAATATGTGTTTAACAGAGTAGACTTCGGAGGACTTAACTTTTTCTAAAGATGCACCCTCATGTGCGCTGTAAACATGATAATCTTGAAAGGATATATTTACATAGGTATTAGGATTACTTGCATATTTTAAAATAAATTCTGAAATCATTTTCTGTATAAATTGTTGTTGTTCTTTTTCAAGTTTAATTTGAGCAACTGATTGATACATCATTCCAGCTATTCGAATTATTGGTTTAGTAGGGAAACTGTCTTTTCCTTGCTCATAGATTCTAACCGTTCCTTCTTTTTTTAAAATTTGAAGGTGTTTGTCATTGAGGCTGTCAGGGTAAGTTATACAAATTCCACCAAATGCATATAATTGAATGAGGTCACTACCATGGTCAAATAAACTGTCTAACTCGCTAAAATATCTGCCAAATAAAATCGCTTGTCCTCTTGATACTAGTTTTTCTTCTCTTGCGGTCAGGTCACCTCGCATACTCAAAATCATGCAATCACATTCTGATAGTGTTTCAACGATATCTGTTATAGGCAAATTTCGTTGAAAATTTACCATTGCCGAGTCTGTTTGCGCCATCCCACAAAGGCCAATTGCAACAAAA
>JADZFJ010000034.1 GCA_020849935.1 Crocinitomix sp.
AAAAAAAAGTTTAGACGATAGAATGCTGATGACTCGGATTGGGCTGATAATCTGCTAGGCACAAGCGCGACGCTTGCGCCAGCCTAGATACTAGAAATGGCGTTCTGCGTAATCTGTGGGGGGAACTATGATCGTATGTCACGCGTCAATTATTTCTGCTTGAAAGACGTCCTGCAAGTGCTTTTTCGATTTCTTACTTTCATACTTGAAACCGACCATTGTCAATGTGTAAAGAAACAAGAGCATAATGAAAAGAAATATCGTTGCTGGATTAAACTCAAAATTACTGAAGGAATATGCTAGTGTGGTAATGAATGCAAGGCCTACACCGCCGCACCAAATGCATAAAAAAACAATCACAAAAATATGCAGCCTCATTTTTACTCTGATGGTGGTTCCGTCAAAATCGGGTTCAATAAGACCCGTAATTTTGGGTATAAATGAATTTCGATAACTGATAATTCTTCTCATTGAAAAAGTCTGCCCATCTACATACCCTTCATAATATTTTGATGCACTTTTACTAAAAAAACTGAATCTTATTAGCTTTTCAGGTTCTACGGTCTCCGAAAGTCGTTTGATTATTTCATCTTCTTTTAATTTTGATTTGTAGGTAATATTTTCTGATGGTAGATATTTCATTATTAGTAGTTGTTTTACTTTGGAATTATTCGTTTGACGGCTAATAGCAGTTTCTCGCTAATTAACAAAGCACTGCCTAGTTGCTAAGATAGAAATTATTACAAAAAAAGGTGTTTTCAGCACTAAAACTCAACAATTGCCATCAAAAGTAAATATTAAATGTTTTTTAGTGCTTGCAATTTAACTAGGATTGCCTCCTGTTGGGATTCTAGACCTCCGTTTTCCAAATGTTTAGTTATCCAAAATTCAGCTGATTCAAAATTATTCTTTTTAGCGTATATAAAACTCAGGATGTATTCAAATGAAATTATACGTCTTCCAATCTCGGTTGTGGGATGGTTGATATCATATAAAAGATTTTTAATGTTTTGTTCACTTGTCCTATTCTCATAAAACCATTTTTGTAATTTAGGAAGATTATTTTCAATTACATAATTTAAGCTGTTTCTAAATTTTACTTCGTTTATAGTACTTATTTTGTCAGGATTAATTGTACTGTGCATTTGAAGGCTTTTTTGCCAACCTTCCAATCTTTTATAATATATTATTTTTGTTGACTTATCCGTTTTATGATATATCAATTTATTTTGAGCGGAAATTGACGGCACAAAATCGTAACAGATTCCGAAGGAGAAACATCCGCCGAAACTTTTGAAAACATTATATTCTACAACAAATTTAATTCCATCTTCATTAAAATCACTGAACCATAAATATTTCCCGTTCCAATTCTTTAGACCTATTTCAGAAAACTTTGGTGTTGCAATTTCATTTAAAATATGAAGCCTTTTTTCCAAAAGTACTTCGTCCAAATTGTTTAAATCGTCGTAAATTTCGTTTATCGCTTTTTTCCTATCAAGGATGTTTTTAATTTTTTGTAAAAAGTTCATTTTAATTTCTGATTTTTAAACATACTGTTAGCTAGCAATGGTTTTATACACAAGTGACATACGATTTGTTGAACGATTTTCCCTCCACTTTACTTTTCTTATCTTGAAAACGTGTTCGTAGACTTTCTATTAATCGTTTCATCCCTTTTATAACCATAGTTAATTTTCAAAACCTTCGGGTAATTCCCAAGTTTTTGAGGAGCTTTTTATTGCTTTTGCAACGGAATGACCAAGTAAATGCAGTTCTTTTTTTTCGGATTCGGTTACATTTTGGAAGTCTTTTGCGCTTAAAAGTTCGATGTGATTTCCTAAACGAACCATGGCGGTTTCCACCTGGGAATCTTCAACTGCTGATAATTCCACCCAATATAACTGCCAAAATCGTCTTAAACTTTTTTTGAAATCATCTGATTGATAATTGTCTGTGTAAATAATATTAGAAATGACTTCGGTTGCTTCGGTGTACTTTTTTGACTGTAGCTCCTTGAATTTTGCAATTGCCTCGAATTGATTGCCAATCTACATTTTTTTTAATTCAAATTGTCGTTGTTCCAATTCTTTTATCTGCATGTTTCTTTGTCCTTTGTTGAATTGCCATACACCAATTAGGATTCCAGTAACGGTTATAATAGGGCCCACAATTTTTATTACTAATTCGATTTTGGTTTGAGCTTCCATTTTTTAATTTTTGCTAAGTTTCCGACACTTGGTTAGGTTTTGACCTCCGGAACTTATTAATTTCTGTTAAAGATAAAATTTCTTGCGATATACGAACATGAATTTGCCACAATTTTGTACGCGTGTGAAGGTTTCGCAAAAGAGATGGAAGCGGCAGCTCTCCCCAACTTGTTGGGGAGACTATAGCGGATCAGCCCGACGCCTTCCCAACTTGTTGGGGAGGGGATTTGCCCAAAAAGTAAATAACAAAACTGTTGATAGTTTGAAAGGAATGGATTGGTTCAATTTATTATCTTTGACAGCTATTAAAAATACGCACTATGAAAAACATTACTGTAATTGGAGCTGGAACCATGGGAAATGGGATTGCTCACGTTTTTGCTCAACATAATTTTAA
>JADZFJ010000035.1 GCA_020849935.1 Crocinitomix sp.
TAGACCGAATCAATCATCTGGCGAAAGAATTGGTTTTCGTCACTGCCTTTTGGTTGGTATATTATTACCACCTCAATGTTCGAAATCGTATCTGTTGGAAGATACCTCCTTAATCGATCTCTTAATGCTTGTGGATTTTTAAAAAGATCAGATCGCGTTTTGTCGTCGTAAAAATTCAAAATATCATCGTGCATAAGCATATCCGAAAGGAAATAAATTGTTGAATGATCACATCCACTTTTTTCGAGATGCTCAATTTCATTCATGAGGGGAATCCAAAGTGAACTTTTCTCAAAACCAGGAGATGGAGTGGGTAGAACGCTCCGTATGCGGAACGTGAACGAATCAATAGCGTCGTTTCGTTCATCTAGAACGGACGACCATTCTGTTGCAGATGGAAGTTTTAATTCTTCGACAGGGTTAATGTCGACATCCGTTATGGGTATAAAACGGAAGGATCGTCCTGACCAAGGATCGTCTTCAAGGTGAAGCTGTTTGATGACCGATTCTGGGCTATATGGTAAGGTGTCACCTGTGCAGTCATACAACACTGAGGTAGCATATTCCTTTGGATCGTTGAAAGCATCACATCCAATCAACAAGAGTAGGGGTAGCAGTAAGATAATTGATTTCATAATTATTTTTTTTGGTTAGTAAAATGTACCATAAGGAGTTCTGGTGGATTATTGAAAAATGGTGGAGTACCCTTTTCTAATGAGAGATATCTGTGGTACACATTCGCCGAGCAATATTCGGCAAATGCGCTATGGTAGGCATCTATCACACGTCTTTCCATATCAGACCCATAGGTTACGAGTGCGTTATATGCGGTAAGTGCATCCTGTTTCTCTTTATGGAGCTGTTCACGTTTGTCTTCCAAATTCGCCTTCGCAACACGAGCCATTTCTTTTTTAGTAACACACAAGAGATAGCGATCCAACTGTTCTTGCTCTGCTTGCGTGACCCTAGAAAACCAAATAAAAACAATAGAGATAAGGAGAAGAAATAGATTTAGGAAGACAAAAGAAATCCTTCGCATGGTGTCGCCGTCATTACTCACTTTTCCTGAAGTTCGCAAGTAGGCAAGACCATAAAAAATGGCAATAAAAAAAAGGAGTATCCCAATAAAGACGAGTACCCTTCCCTTCTTATTATTGATTTTCGAAATCAAAATGGGGGTCATTTCAGCGGAGATGTATATTCCGATTCCGATGGCGAGGGCGACAATATGTGCGGCCCAGAAGGCAAATCCTATTTTCTGGAGACTTGATGCTGAAAAAAAGAAATCTGCTGTAACAAAGAGAATACAAATAATCCGAACCCACTTGAATCGCTTTTTTTTCGGTAGTGCTTTGTTATCGTTGCGATCTTCTGACTTCATTAATTCACGAGATGCTAAGAGTAGGTCGTGGTCTGCTTTTTTGATTTCCGACGTAATCCTTTCCTCTTTTTGAGAATACAGATTGAGGTCAAACCTTTCCGTATCCATTAAATTAATTTGGAGCGATGATTTTATATATGAAATGATTTGTTGAAAATGGTATTTGAGCTTGTTATAATACAGTGCCCCGTTATGTTCAGTGAGCGGTGGATAATGCTGTACCGCTTGATCTTTGCCCATTTCTATTCCCAACGTTATGCCCGCTGTATTCTGAAGTTCGACAAATGCTTCCATCTCTTTATTTTCAAAACGTATGTGATGGATTTCTGTGTTATTTTTTAACTGTTTCATTTTGTTATTTTTTTGTGATTATTATTTGTGATTTATGTGCATCAATTCTATTCGTAATAGTGAATAACATTAATTGATACCATGCTAGGTGAAATGGACTCTTCAATCCTTCTTTTTGAACGTAGAAATTAAGCCTAAGAAAAGGCACGAAGTACCATCTTCTGCTGGCAATATAGATACCGATAGTATTCTCTTTGGATACGTGAAAAGAGAGTATTCCTGCGTAATCATGAGTTACGTAGCCAAAACAGGTGAAGTAGTGTGTGAGTTCTTTTCGAGTTACAAACATCATAATGGCGTAGTTAAAAATTCTTGCGACAATCCTGCACCAGAAAATACAGACCTCATAATGATTGGTAATTGATGATTCGTCGCTTTTATGGTTGACGCTGATTTAATGGCTTTATTAATACCTTCTAATTGATATTTGATCCTAGCCTCCTTTGTTACTTTGCTCTTTTCTTTCATTGTTTCTTCGTTAATTATATGTAGCAGCTGCGCTAATTATTTTCAAAGGAAAACAATAAAAAAACCCCAATTCTATTAATCTTGAATGGGGTTTGGGGAAATGTTTGGGGAAATGATTGGGGAAATTCTCTAGCCCTTTATTGGCCTATGAATAAATGAATTTATTTATTTTTTTGAATCGTTGATATGATGGGCTTGGGATTTCTCTATTTCTCCGTTTTTTTGGAATGCTTCAATTCTTGAGTTTAGAGTGAAATGAGTTCTCCTTAAATCGTCTCTTTCCGATTCTCTAAAATAAGATGAGCTCTGGTACATTAATTTGACTTGATACGCTATTTTTTCATTCCCAATGTATGTAGCGTATTCAAGAGTTTCTTTTACTTTATCGGTTTTAAAACTTTCAAGGGTTTTGATAGCTTTGTCACGTGGCTCCGCACATGCAGATGCAAGAATTGTTACTGCTTCCAAAACAGTAATATAAAGTTCAGAAAAGTGGTCGAAATATTTAAAATAGTAACTTAAATCAATACCGTGAAGTAAATAAAAAACGTATGAATCGTGCGTGTTATATTCGTTGGATAGCAGATGTTCTAAAAATGGAATAGCTTCTTTTAAATTACAATTTATTAATGAATTGGCAGATCTGTATATAGTAATATATTTAGCATGACGTGTATAAAATGTGAGGATGGCTTTGCGAAATGTGTCATTTACTATTACTTGACCTTCCTCCATTAAACTTATAATAAGATGACAAGAACGTGCATTAAGATTCTCCTGTTCAATCACGTTGGATATACAATTTAAAATTTCAAAACCAACATTTATGTGGCGTGGGTAACAATACAATTGAATGGCATAAAAACATGCTAAATTACGTTGGTCTTCATTTCCAGTCTCCAATGTAGCTTTCAAGTAGTCAATATCTGTTGGTCGAATACAAACAGTGGCAAAGTTGTTAAGTTTTGATCGCAAATTTTCTTTGGTTTGAGAGTCAATAATGATTTCATGGATATGATCAAGTATGCTGTCAACATAGAAATCATCAAACATTTTTAGATATCTGCCAAGTGAAAAGAGTTGCGATTCATTAGCAACTTCAAGAGTTGATGGGTGAAACGTTTTATTTAATAAGGTAATGAATGTCTTTGAGGCTAATGATGTTTGAAAAATTAGTCGTTCTTCATATATGCGATACGTGTTGATTAACTTTAGAAGGCGTGCCCAATTAAGATTAGTTTCAATGTATTGATTTTCTACAACGAAATCGACA
>JADZFJ010000036.1 GCA_020849935.1 Crocinitomix sp.
AATTTAATGGACGAAATTTCAATGCCTTTGTCGATTGGTTTTAACATGTCGTACATATTTAACGCCACCACACTTGCCCCGTGCATGGCCTCCACTTCGACGCCTGTTTTATAAATGGTACGAACTTCAACCTCGATCCGAATGGATAAACCAGTAATTTGATAGGTAATTGCCGCAAATTCGATGGGAATTGGGTGACAATCTGGCAAAAGATCAGGTGTTTTTTTAATTCCAAGTAACCCCGCTGCTTTTGACATTTCAAAGACATCGCCTTTTGGAACGGTACGATTCAAAATAGCGTCAATGGTGTCTTGGGAGGAGACGTTCACCGTTGCTTCGGCAATTGCAATGCGCAGGGTGTTTGATTTTTCTGTGATATTTACCATTTTTTTGCTATTGATTTACTTTCCATTGATATTGGTCGCCATTCATGATTTCTTTTCCAAAAACGGGGGCTTTGGCTTTGATTTCTTCCACTACATATCGGCAAGCGTCCATCGCCATTGCGCGATGTTTCGACGAGGTGAAGACAAACAAACAAATTTCTCCTGCTTTTACAATTCCTATACTATGGTAAATGTGCATACACACCAAGTCGAATTTTTCGAATGTTTTTTCCCTGATTTCGTGAAAGACTTGATTGGCCATTTCTTCGTACGCCGAATAGTCGATGGCTTCCACCACTTTACCTCCAATTTGGTCTGCTCGCACTTGTCCTAAAAATAGATCATGCCCACCAATGTTTGTTTTTACTTGGTGATGCGCAATGGAATCGGCAATATACGCTGGCGTAATTGGTCCTTGAATAAAGACATTTTTTATTTTTGATTTATTCTCCATTTCCTTGAATTCCTCCTATTAAGTTTGATACGTTTTTAAATCCATGATAATCCTCCAAAAAAGATTTAGCCTGTTGGGAACGAATTCCATTTTGACAGACCAACATCACTTGTTTATCGGTGGAGATTTGAGCAATTTCGTTTTTTAATTCGCCGAGTGGCAATAATACCACACTTTTTCCAGTCAATTTTGGCTCTTCCCAAGGTTCTCTTAAATCGATGACTTGATAGTCAGGATGGTCACAAAGTTCCTTTAAATTTGGTTGATCTGCGGGAATTGGTGCGATTCCACAGAATAAATCATAATCCGTTTGACTAAAATTTTCCTTGTTGGCGAGGGTAGTTTCGATTGCCGCCGTTCGTTGAATGGTCAATAAAACACTGGACGAGCTTAACGCATTAATAAGCATTAATTTGCCGTTTAAAGGCTCTCCAATTTCTAAAATTATTTTCAATACTTCATTGGCTTGTTGGGTGCCGATAATTCCTGGCAATACTCCCAACACACCAACTTCTGAACAGGATTGAATTTGATCGGGTGCGGGTGGTGTCGGAAAAAGACATCGGTACGAAGGTCCATTTTTATAATTAAAGACGGCTACTTGTCCTTCAAATTTATGAATGGAACCATACACCAATGGTTTATTCAAAATGACCGAAGCATCACTAATTAAATACCTCGTTGAAAAATTATCGGTGCCGTCTACCACCACATCGAATCCCTCAAAAATAGTCAAGGCATTTTGTGGGGTTAGTTTTTCAGGAAAAACGATGAATTGCACCAAAGGATTTAATTGAGACAATCTTTTCGCCGCAGTCGTGGCTTTGTTTTTTCCGACATCCTCCGTTGTAAATAAAATTTGCCTTTGTAAATTGGTAAGGTCAACTACATCAAAATCAACGATTCCAATGGTGCCAACGCCTGCCGCTGTGAGATATTGTAACACAGGACATCCTAAACCACCAGCACCAATCACCAAGACCTTTGCCTGTTTTAATTTCAATTGCCCACTTACGCCGACTTGATCGAGTAATAAATGGCGGCTATATCTTTTATTTTCGTCCGATGTCAACATCTTATCCTCCTGAAAATGGTGGCAAAACCGCTATTTCGCACGATTCTTTTACCACATAATCCAAATTTTCCAAACTTAAATTTACCGCAAATTTATATACTTCTTGTTGCAATGCGGGATATTTTGTAGTAAGATCTTCTTTAATTTCCTGTAATGTTTTTGGCGTTGTGCATTGCCATTCCTCCTCATTAACGCCAGTAATATCGACGATTTTACCGAAATATTTTAGTTGAATTTTCATAAGTCGGCTTTTGAATTAAGGTTTTGAAAACACTTTTCATCAAAATCAACCGCGTCGAATTCCTTTACTTTTAAGTGACTAAGTGAATTCATGAGTTTCAGTTGATCCAAATTTAGTTGTTCATTTAAACTGTCAAGGCAATCCTTTTTATAACAACCAATTAAAGGATGAACTTGACCATTTTTTTTCGCGAGGATTGCATCAAAATCACCAATTTCACTTTTCAATTTCAGCAAAAGTTCGGTCGTAATGTGAGGTATATCGCAACTTAACACCCAATTATATGTAGACGACGAATGAGAAAGTCCTGAAACAATGCCAGCCAAAGGTCCTTTATTTTCGATCAAATCTGGAATTATTGGATATCCGAAAGACAAATATTTAGGATTGGAAGTCACTATAAAAATCTGATCTGCAATTTGATTCACTTCGTCTAGGATGAATTGAATCATTGGTTTTCCGTTGAACAACATCAAGCCTTTGTCCTCGCCCATGCGCGAACTCTTTCCGCCGGCTAATATGATTGCTGTTCCAGATTTTTCCATTTCTTACGCGAGTTGATAGGCTGAAACGAGTTCACCTTGCTCCGCAAATTCTTTATCCGCTGGCAAATAAACCAAATGACTTGATACGGCAAATGAACGTAACATGGCCGAACTTTGACCCTCTAAAATTTCAAGTGTTCCGTTCAAAAGGCGTGCTTTTAGAAATACCGCCCTTCCGCCCTTGTTTCTAAACGCCGTTTTTAAAGGTAATTTTTGCAAAGGAAGTGCCGCGTTTCCATCACCAGCCATGCGATTTAAAAGTGGTAAAACGTACATGTAAAAACAAGTGAGCGCAGCCGCAGGATTTCCCGGCAAGGCCAAGACATAGGTCTCTTTGAATCGACCAAAATAAATCGGTTTTCCAGGTTTTTGATTGATTTTATAAAACAACTCCTCCACCCCAAGTTCTGAAAGCGCTCTTGAAACAAAGTCATACGAACCCACAGAAATACCACCTGTCAAAATCAGTAAATCCATTGATATCAACCCTTTTTCAATCGATTTTTTGGTGGCTTCGTAATCATCTTCTACCGTCTCCACTTGAACAGACGAAAATCCAAATGTCTTTAATGCTGCTACTAACATAACGGCATTACTCTCGTAAATTTTGCCTAAGGGTAATTCATTTCCTGGCTGAACTAATTCATTGCCAGTAGTTACTTGTCCAATTTTAGGAGCAGTGTAAACAGTCACCTCTGTAATTCCTAACCCAGCTAAAAAGCCAATACTTGCTGCATTTAATTTTGTTCCTGATTGCAGCGCTAATTCACCTTTCCGAATTTGTTCACCTTTTGGACGGATGTGATCCTTGAGTTGAACCTTTTGTAAAATCGTTATTTGCTCATCGTGCAGAGTTACCCATTCTTGTTGAACGATAAGATTGGCAGTTTCTGGCACATAAGCTCCGGTAAAAATCCGAATTCCTTCCCCTGGTTTTAAGTGGTAATTTTTGGATTCTCCGGCCGCCATTTCGCCAATA
>JADZFJ010000037.1 GCA_020849935.1 Crocinitomix sp.
TATTTAATGATTAATTATTTAGCCAAAAAACCATATCTCTTAGCGTAGTCTAACATTTGGGTTTCAAAATTGGTGGCTTGTGAAATTTTAATGTCGGTGATTTCGCCATTTGCATTTAAAACGGGGGTTAAAATTGGGTTTATAAATCCGTTAAAGGCCGGAATGTTTAATTTTTCGCTTCGTTCTAACACTTGTTTGTGCAAGGCTTGATCCACTTTTACGCCGTAATTTTCAACCAACTCTTTCCCTGCTTTAAAATCGCCTTCTGATTTTATGCGTTGAATTTCTTTTAGCAAATCGCCAAAAATGGTTTTTAACTTCAGGTAATCGTGGATTTCGTAATATGTTTTTCCATCTTTTTCAACACGTTCGATGACGTTTTCAGCCTTGCCTTTTTCATAGGCCCACGAAGCAACTAATTGTCGGTTTCGCATGTGTGCTTCTTCAATGTCCGCGCCTGGTTCGATGCGTCGCAACTGAACAATTAATCCATTACGGATATAATCGTCGTATTCCGCTTTTCCAACTTCTAAAGATTCCATTACGCCGAGGGTCACGAGTTTTTCGTCCATTAAAAAATAAAGGGCAACTAAATCGGCACGAGCTTCTTCTAAAGTAGACGCATAATTTTTTAACGTTTCTTGAGGCGTTCCGATGCCAGGGTTAATTTTACCGGAAGCGTGTCCAATAACCTCGTGTAAAGCAGTGTGTAATTTTGAACCAATTTTACCATGTTTTGTGGCGATGTCAATTTCGGTTTGGTCGTGGGCAAATTCATTTAAAATTCCCTCGCCACCCGCATTGTTATACGCCAACACAATATTTCCTAAACTCACAGATTTTGAACCATGGGTCGAACGAATCCAATCGGCAGTTGGTAAATTCACCCCAATTGGTGTGGATGGTGAAGCATCGCCAGATTCGCCAGCCACATTCACCACTTTATAAGAAACACCTACCACATTTGGTTTTTTGTGTTCGGATAAAATGGATGAATTATCCTCAAACCACTGGGCATTTTTAGCCAAAACTGCCATGGTTGCTGAAGCTTCAAAATCGGTAATTTGTACAATTGATTCGTACGAACCTCGCATTCCTCTTGGATCGCCATACACTTCCACAAATCCTTGGATATAATCGATATCGCCAGCGGTGGTGTTTAACCAAGCAATATTGTATTCGGCCCATTTTTTCAAATCGCCTGTTTCATAATATTCGATCAATAACCCTAATGCATTGGCTTGTGCTTTGTTTTCAGCAACTCCTTGGGCTAATTTTAACCATTTTACCATTTCGGTAATCGCATCGGAATACATTCCGCCAACTTTCCAAACTTCCTCGCGCACTGTGCCATCTGCATCTTTCACCAATTTTGAATTTAAGCCAAATTCAACTGGCGTTTCTCCTCCGTTTTTCAATTTTTCGGCATAAAAATCGTCCACATCTTTTTCCGTCACCCCATCGCCATAAAAATTGGTTGCCGAAGTTTCAATTAAATCTTTGGTATCGTCCAAACTTACGCGTTTCATGTCGCATGTATTGTCAAACATACAATCAACAATGGTTGCAGTTAATTCAGCTCCAGTTTCTTTCAACAAACCATTAAAATAATCCTTTGAAAACCCTGGTATAAATTTATCCATCGAGTAATGGTGATGAATTCCATTTGAAAACCAAGTACGTTTGGTATAGACCATAAAATTATTCCAATCGACAGTGGTTTTATCGCCTTTATAATTAATGACAATGTGCTCAAGCGCATTACGAATGGCCAAGTTGTGTTGGTAATTTTGATCCCAAATAATGTCTCTTCCGGACAAACCAGCTTCGTACAAATAATAGACTAGTTTTTTCTGATTTAAGCTTAATTTGTCAAAACCGGGAATATCGTAGGTTAAAATTTGAACGTCGGCAAAGGCCATGTCTTCATTTTTTTGTTTTTCAAATGCAGTGGAAGCGGTTGAATCTGTATTGCCACCTTCTTGCTCATTTCCTGAACCGCCGCAACTACTTAAAATAGTTCCAGAAAGCACAGAAAGAAATAATATTCGTTTCATAGTTTGTGTTTTTCGTATAAATTGTTCGATAAAATTAGCAATAGTTTTGAGTTTGAATAAAAAAATAGTGAGGATTGGTGATAGTGCTTGATAATGAATCAAATTTTGATGTGAAAAATTATTTCCTCACTAACTATTTAGTCAAATGCTACGTTATCCCTAAAAATGTTATAACTTTAAAGCATAATAGTTGAACGTATGATCAAAGGTGGATTAATCTTTTTTGGACTTTTATTCGGTGGGATTTCATTTGGGCAATTTGGATTTCAACGAACCAATTTTATTACAGTAGAAGAAGATGGGTTGGAAGAAGTATTTGCTTGGGTTGGAGGCATGGATTATTGCCAATTTTCGAACATCGATCTTGATTTTGATGGAGTAGAGGATCTTTTTGTTTTTGACCGAACCTGTAACAAGGTAATGACCTTTTTACAAAAAGGTGGACCGGGTGAAACGGACTACGAATATGCACCTCAATATGAGACTGATTTCCCGTTAGATTTGCACGATTGGGTTTTGTTGGCAGATTATAATTGCGATGGAAAAAAAGATATTTATACCTACGCTATTGGTGGGGCACGCGTTTTTAAAAATACAGGGTCTATTGCGGATGGAAATACCTTTGAATTGGTTTCACCCTTGTTAAAAACGACTATTTATGGAGGCGTAACTTATATGTACCTCAGTTCGCCAGATATTGCCTCAATTGTTGATGTGGATGGAGACGGTGACACCGATGTTTTAGGTTTTGGCGTTTTAGGGACAGCCGTTGAGTACCATAAAAATTTAAGTATGGAATTGTACGGAACCTGCGATTCATTGGTGTACGAAACAAAAAATATTTGTTGGGGTAGATTCCGTGAAGATGTGGCATCGAATGACGTAACCTTGTGGGATACTTTAGTTTATCCTTGCCGAGAAATGGATTTGGGAGATGAATTGGTGGGAAGACCTACCGAAAATCAAGATCGACATGCGGGTTCATCCTTGCTGGCTTTGGACATGGATAATTCGGGAGTGTTGGACTTAATTATTGGGGATATCTCCTATACCAACCTGACGATGTTGTTAAATGAGGGCACCGAAGTTAATACCAATTCAGGGATGTATTTTCAAGATAATTCATTTCCTTCTGAGTCAGTTCCGGTGGATTTACCTATTTTCCCAGCTGCCTACCATGTGGATCTCAACAATGACGGGGTGCGCGACTTGCTCGTTTCTCCGAACTCAAAAGTGGGCTCTGAAAATGTACAAAGTGTGTGGCGCTATATGAACGAAGGCGCAGAATTGGAACCAGATTTTATTTACTCGGAAAACGATTTTCTTCAAGGGCAAATGATTGATGCAGGGACGTCTTCGTTTCCCGTGTTTTTTGATCATGATGGTGATGGTTTGAAAGATTTATTGGTAAGCAGTCAAGGAAGATACAACCCTATTTCAGGAAATCAAATTTGTAAAATTCAATATTATCATAACAATGGAACGGCAACCGAGCCAAAATTTGAATTTGTAACAGATGATTATCAAGGACTTTCCTCCAAAGGAATTGGGGCTTCGTTGGTGTTTTATCCAACTTTTGGCGATTTAGATGGAGATGGGGACGAGGACATGATTATTGGCGAATATACAGGGTATTGTTATTACCTGGAAAATACGGGCGGTGCTGGAAATCCTGCCATTTTTAACACGTTTTCAACCTTAGCTAATAGTGTTGGAGCGCTTATTTTTGATGGAACGTATGCTTATCCAAA
>JADZFJ010000038.1 GCA_020849935.1 Crocinitomix sp.
AGTTTATTTAGTGATTTACAACCGATATGGCGAGGTAGTTTTCGAAACTTACGATCAAAATATTGGGTGGGATGGAACTTTTATGGAAAAGGACGAAAACCCAGGGGTTTTTACTTGGGTATTGCAATATGACTTTGTTTCCGGTAAAAAAGGAAAACAAAAAGGAAATACAACTTTAATACGATAAATAATTGGTATGAAAAAGATAATCAGAGATTCGTTAGCCTCTTTTGTGTTGACATTAGGACTTAACGCAAACGCACAACAGGACAAACATTTTAGTATGTTTACCGAATCACCCGTGTTTCTAAATCCTGCAACCGCTGGGTTTTCTGCACAGCAACTCCAATTATTTACAAATTATCGTTCGCAGTGGTTAACTGTGACAGAAGATCCTTACCGAACAATTTCGGCGGGAGTAGATTGGAGAATGATGGATCCAGAAGCGAATAAATCGTCTAGTTTTATTGGGGCTGGTGTCAACTTTTACAACGATAAGGCTGGGATTAGTAATTATACCACTAATATCATCACCTTTCCTATCAACTATGCCTTACAAGTAGGTGAAATGGATCATATATCCTTTGGATTACAACCTGCATTTTATCAACGAACTATTCAAGGTGACAACCTTACTTGGGATAGCCAATGGAATGGGGTTGAATTTGACCAAGGGTTAGATAATAACGAGTTATTATTAAGCCAAAATTTAAACATTTCACGCTTTGATATTGGTGCTGGGGTTTATTGGGAAAAACAAGTTTCTAAATATTCTTCTTTCAATTTAGGGTTAGCTGGACACCATTTAACCAAACAACGTGTGAATATTTTGAATGATGAAAGTAAATTATTTAGAAAAATAACCTTACACGGTCAAGGAAATTTCCAAACAGCAACGAGCAATGTTCAAGTTCAACCTGCGATTTTAGCGTTTTTACAAGGACCAAACAAATCAATGACATTTGGTACTGCTTTCAGATTTGCGATGAAACCTCAATCACAACATACTGCTTATTTTAACAATATGCACATGAGTTTAGGTGCCTACCTTCGTGTAAACGATGCAATTATCACTAGTATGATCTTTGAATTACCGCAAATATCAATTGGTGCTTCTTACGATTTAAACGTTTCTCGTTTAAATGTTGCTTCAAAAGGTGTGGGTGCAATGGAATTTTTCTTGAGATACCGAATGAATTACGAAGGAAGAACACTTGCGAATCCTGAGATTCACTAAGAGAAAAAATAATTTTTATTCTGGAAAGGGGAAGCAGTTTTGCTCCCCTTTCTTATTTTTGTACCCTACACCAACGAAATAATAAGTGGAAGTACTTCTTTTGGACAATTACGATTCGTTTACTTACAACCTGGTTCACTATTTGGAAGGATTCGATTGTAAGGTCACGGTGGTTTTTAATGATCAACTTGATTTGTCCGAAGTACAACGATATGATAAAATTGTCCTCTCCCCTGGTCCGAGGTTACCAAAAGACGCTGGGGTAATGATGGAATTAATTGAAAAATATCACACCTCGAAACCAATTTTAGGTGTGTGTTTAGGTTTTCAAGGGTTGGTAGAGTTTTTTGGAGGATCACTCTACAATCAAGAGTCTGTGAAACATGGAGTAAAAACCAACTTAAAAGCCAATACAGCATCGAAACTATTTCAAAATACGGCAGACCAATTTCAAGTGGGACTTTATCATTCGTGGGCGGCCAATAAGTCAGATTTTCCAAAATCCCTTGAAATTACTGCCCTAAACGATGAAGAGGTAATTATGGCCTTTGAACATCCTACCCTTCCGATTGCCGGGGTACAATTTCATCCTGAATCAATTTTATCCGAATTTGGTAAAAAACTTGTTGAAAACTTCGTTTTTAAATTCCATTAAGTTGTCGTAACTTAGAGTCATAATTACAAACACAAAGGTGTTTCGTTAATTAAATCTGCTCACGCAGGTGCCCATATAGTAAATTTTTGGTTCTTAACTTTTTATATTTTAGCTAAAACTCGTTTTCACAATGACGGGCCTCACTAAAGCTTTGGCTTTTCATTCGTAAGAATGGTAACAGAGGATTTCAGAACTGAGACGGTGGTGCTAACCATTTTGTTAGAAGAATTCCTAAAATGGAAACTATATGGGTTTTTTTATGCCCTTTTTTGAGGGAACATCTCCCCTACCATCTAATAAAATCAATCGAAATAAAACTAAGAGAAAACCTAGTATTCTCGGATCTCCTTACATTTTGTCAAAATAAGGTCGTCTAAAATCATCAAAGCTGCCAAGGCGAGCTGTGAATAGTTTTGGGATGAATTCTTAAAACCTCCATATTCTGAACGCCAAATGGTGGTAATAATTGATTTGTCCCCCAAAGTTGGTTTTACGACATTCGTTAAAACACCATCAACATTGCCTGCACCGGCATGATAACAATGCATCACCAACAAACGGAACCACAATTTGTATTCAATTTCACCTGCTACCGGAATTCCAAATTTATTTAAAATTCGCTTAGCTTCTGGAATGCAAGAAGTTCGCAACAAGTGTGCCGATGCTTTTGCCGATTTATCAAAATCTTTTCGTTCATCTACCTGCTCATCTACCCGTAAGCCATGATTTCTGGCAACCGATTTCATCAATTGAAAAGGTCCCAAGGCCCCAGCACTCGAATACGAGGAGTGACTTGCAGGACTTTCGATCATTAGAATGGCTTGGGCATACCAAGGATCCGTTTCATTTTCAGCAAAGATATTTACCCCTCTTGAAATGGTCGGAAAAACTTTCTCAAACACAAAAAAATCGCTTTTACCATTGGTCATAAAAATGCGGGTGTCCATTGCTAAACCGTGCTTTACCCTTAATTCATTTCGATAAGCTTCTTTTGCTTCATCGGTCAATTTTTCCCACTCAACAAGTGACCTAACCTCAAGTACTTGGCGGGTACTCGCCACATTTAACACCCCCATTTGCGGCGATGTTTTCATGATTAATTTCCAAAAGCTAGGCTGTGCAAGGGTATCCCAACGTTCTCCAAATAAATCGGGTGTTTTTACAAAATTCATCAACATCGTGTCTTGTTCATGCAAGGTCACTTGAATCATGCGTTCTTTAAATAAATTCTGCCCTTTAACCTGACCGATCAAAAGGAAAATTCCGATGAGAACGCTATATTTAATGTTAATTTTCATTTTTGTTTACTTGAGGTGCTTAAAATTAGTCATTTTTTCCCTTGCAAACAAGGTTGCTTGCGTTTCGATTGAAAATTTGAACTTGCCTTCTTATAAAGAGTTAATTAAGATTGGTTACGGAATGTCCGCGAGACACCTTTTATTAGGTCATTGGATTAGTTCAAATTGGTTCTTAATTCTCAAAGCCTCGTCAAAATCTCTTTTATCAAATTCGAAAACATAATCGTCACCATTTATGATTCCAATAGTCATTTTATCTTCTTTAATTTCAAGGTGACTTATCGAAGTCCATTCTATTTTCTTGGATTTGCCTTCAGGGACTACGATTCCAAAATTAAACGATCGTATGGAACTTCTGAATCGCTCGTAATAATTTCCAAGAACTGTTGAAAGTATCATAATCTGAAAATACAAAGTCATTCCTTGTTTCAAAATTTGTTCTGGTACAAAAAGAACAAGGTAAATGATTATGAAAATTAGTGCAATCTCAAGAATTATTAATTTAATGGATTTCATCCTGTCAATCCTAGTTCTCACATAGTAAATAGCCTTGTTTAATTCTCGTTTGTCTTTATTAAATGAGTAAACATTTATTCCTATAAAAATTAGCGCGATGCCTGCTAAAAGAAAATGGTTTGGATATAGCACCCCAACTGCAAATTCTATAAAAATTAGTCCTACTAGAATGGCTGACTTCATCGATTATAAATTACTAATTGATCCTTTGAACCACCTCTATTCATTTCTGAAAAAAACAAACCTCATACATCTCTCGTAAATATAATAATTCATTTTTTGATGGCGCATTTAT
>JADZFJ010000039.1 GCA_020849935.1 Crocinitomix sp.
ATTTACGAGAAGCTCATCATTAAAGAAGTTACTTACGAAATGGGCGACCAAACCGTAAAAGCAAACTGCGAAGTAATTTTGATGGGGCAAGTAATCAAAACTGAACTACTTATTTCCCATACAGATTTAAACCGCATTATTGCCAAAGTTAGTGCAAGTGGATGTGAATTTCAAGTAAAACAAACCAATTCATTTGAATTTTCTAATGGGACAGCAATTATTGACTATTCTTTTGTCAATATTTTTGGAGAAGGGGTTGTTTTAGAGAATTTTCAATTCAGTCAAGAAATCAAACAAATCAGAGCTTAATAAAACCATTTATGAAAAGATTAAAAGAATTTATGATTTCCGATCAGTTTACCCTCAACACGATTGTTTCGGTAGATGAATTGTCCCAACACGATTTACTTTATGTTTCGCATCAACTCCAAGTTGGTTCGGCGATCAGATTAGAAATTGCGGGCACAAATGTGGTGGGTGATTTGCGGTATAAGGCTTATTTTCAACAATATTTACTTGGCTACGTCACCATCGGAGGTCCTGTAAAATCAATTTATGAGGGAATCGATTCACTTGAATGTGAAATAATCAATCTAAAATCACAAAAATTTCTACCAATTCGTGCCATAGATCTTAATTTACAGGCAACCAAAATGCGTTTAGTTTCGTAGTAACAAAAAAATACTTACCTTTACATAAAATAGGTTATGAAAAAACTATATTATATTGCGGCATTTGCAGGTGTTCTCTCGGTTAGTTCATGTACAGATCATGAAGTAATTCCGCCACCTCTTCCGATGGTTGATTTAAATTGCGATTGTGATATCACCGTTGATGGTGTGGCTTATACCTACATGGACTCGTGTTATTATTATTCTGAAAAATCAATTGTATCTGGAGGAATTTCTAACGCACGGTACCGAACGGTGATAAAAGAGGAAGATCTTCCTGGAGGATTTGAAATGGAGATTCGTTCCATTAATTGGGCGGATGATGGATCAAACAATCCAACCTTAGCGGAGTGGAAATCATTTTTCTTAGATAATCCAACCCCAGGTTATTCTGCAAATATTGGTCATAATGGAATCGCTATTCGTTGGACAGATCCAGAAGGAAATATTTGGATTAATGATACGAATACGGATGTTTGTTTAAGAGAATTCGTTTTCAATTCTTTGATTCAAGAATCGGATACGACAGGAGATTATATGCAATTTGATGCTACCTTAAAATGTAAACTGGTAAACCCAGATTTAGGGACAAAATGTATTGAAAATGGACACGTTCGTTCTGCATTCCTATTAAAATAAAAAATGCATTCAATGTTAATATTACGGGAGGTTCTATGAATCTCCCGTTTTTTTTTACTAATTTTAGCTAATAGCCACGAGGTTACTGTATGGAAGAAGTATTAAGGATTGCGATTATTGGAGATTACAATTTTGCTTATCATTCACACAATGCCACTAACCAGGCCTTGCAGCATGCTGAAAAGGTATTGGAACAACCGATTAATTATTATTGGCTCAATGAACGGGAATGTACTGAAAATCCATCGAGTTTTTATGAAAGTTATGATGGAATCATCATCGCTCCTGGCCCATATCATCAGCCATTTTATTTTAATTCGATCATTAAAAATTTATTGGAAAAAGACATCCCTGTTTTAGGAACAGGAGAATGTTTTAAAATTTTAATTGAGACGTATTTTTTAAGTATCGGATTTGATTTAAATTCGGAAAAGATCATTTCTGACAATTTAGTCAATGGCAATCAGTTTACAGGAATCACCTTGGATCGATTTTCATCGGAATTTAGCAAAGTTTATCTCAATCGAGGTGTTGCGGAATATAGTTCATCGCGGTATTCAATCCTTCCGCAATATTCAGAATGGCTCACCAAACGTTTTGAAATTGGTGCTAGAAATCAATACTTTGATCCCGAAATCCTGAAACTAAAAGAGCATAACTTTTTTGTCTTCACTATGTTTTGCCCGCAAATAGTTTCAAGTATTGATGTGCCCCATCCGATTTTCACGTATTTCGTTAAAAGCGTTCGTCGCATTGCAGATATTCGTGAAAGTAATGATCATGAATAATTGGTGTTGTTTGTTTTGACAAAGAAGGGGATTTCAGACTAATTTTTTTAAATTCCGAGTTGAAAATGAAGAAAGTAGTGCCTGCCTCTCAAATTTTTTGTCTTTTCCAAGCAATGACTTTTATGCCTTCGGAATAATGCGTTAAGTAGGGTTTTTCTTCGCTTAGCACTATATTTTTAAGTTTGTAATTAACATTTAAGCGCTGAACATGTACGTTTTTTAATTCCCACTCTTTATGATGAATGTCATAACGATACAATTCGTTTCCACTGTCAAGATAAAGACAATAACGTTCAGTCAACCATTTGTCAAGTTCGGTTTTTTGCGCAATTTTATCATTAATCTCAAACACTGCATTTAACTTAAATTCTTTTTTAATGTTCTCTGAGACATATAGGTGATTAGTTCGTTTGATTTTTGCTTTTTCGTAGGGCAATCCAGAGATTGCTTTTGCAATAAATGCAGAAATTCTTTTGCCAGCCTCAATATTCAAAAAATAAACCCCTTTTTTGCCGTCATTGTCTATGTACGTTCTCACTTTAATTTCATCAAAATTGGACACTATTCCGAGGTGGGGTAAATATTTAGGCCTTATTTTTTCCATCGTAAACGCCACTAATGACACGTAAGTATCGCCGTCAAAAGTGTCAATGGATAAATTTGAAGGGACACAGGATCTTAAAAGATCAGCCGGAACTTTCCAATGTAAAAATAATGCATGATTCCACTCTTGGTAATAAATCCAATTTCCATGAGGCATTTCAAAAGGTCGGTGGGCGGAATCTTTTAATATATCATCTATTTCGCTCATAAATTATTAGGCAATGAGTAATCAAATTAAATAGTACAAGCCAAAATTATTCTTATTTACTTGGGTGA
>JADZFJ010000040.1 GCA_020849935.1 Crocinitomix sp.
AAAATTGTTCATTGTTTCCAAAGCCTGAATTAAATTAACCAACAATTTTTTTTCAGAATCAGCAAATGAAATAACACCTGGAACTTCTAGAATCTCTCCAATAAACCAGCCGTCGTTTATCTCCCTAACGCACGCCGTGTATGTGTGGTTTGTCATAGTTTGTGATTTAGTTTGTTTTACAAATGTAAACGAAAAAATAATAAGATTGTTACGTATAAATACGTAGAAAACCATTTTTTTTTTGAAATATGTTCATTTTTTTAAAAAAAAGGTTCCACTTTGTTATTTCTTTGTAATTAAACAAGTATTACTATTTAAGATTAGAGTCACAATAAATCCAATTTTTGAAGAATAAAGGATGCAGGATAAAATATAGAATCAATAATTTGAGTTGGTTTAAAGAATAAACAATCTTTAACAAACCAGTTCATAACATAATTATGACAGTCCTGGAGAATATGTTGGAAAGATGGTTAAATGGATAGGTCGGTTTAATTTAGCAGATTAAGTTTAGGTGTTAGATAATATGTATTGACAATTGGAACGAGAAGAAGGGATTTGGATCGGATTGTTTGAGGCGGTGGATTGTGGTTAAATGCTATTTAACATAATATATATTATATGCTGATATATGAATGAGTCTATATTCAGGATTCTAAGCTAATCTCAAATATTACCATGAAACAGTCGTTGTCAAGTTAAAATGTGCGAAATGACAAGTAGAAAATACGGCAATTCATAGAATACTTTATGTTTAGCAGTAAACTTGATGTGATAGTTTTTATGAATAAGAACTTTAAATTTTTAATTTCGATATTAACTTGAGTTAAATTCTAAGTCTGCAAACAAAACTTAAATCGAATTTGAAAATTAAATTACCATTTAATTTAAGGAGGAATTATTGTTTCAGAAATCATAAGAAGCTTCCTCAATAAAACTAACAATTGATTCGTCTAACTCTCATTATCCAAACAGTTAGCCACTAACATTTTATTTCCCGAACCACCCAGTTATATTAAAAAATACGTTTAGACCTCCTTGTGCCTGTTGAATTAATAAATTTTCAACTTGGGAGCTTGGTGTTCCGTTTCTTAAAATTATGTAATGATTATCGAATGGGAATAAATACATTGCTCCAATAGATATCGACAGGTCATTTAAAAATACATTCTCGATAAAAATATTTTTTTGATAAACCCTAAGACCCACTTTTGGTGCCAAGTACTGATTATTATTGGTCAGGTAGCTTCCAGAATTACCCCCTTCTTGGTAATTAAATATTCCACTAGTCATATTCGAATATACAGCACTCAACATGATAGATCTAATTTTATTCTCTCTTGTACTTTCCCAATTGCCTAAATAAATATTGAACCCAACGGATCTATCTAAAGTGTTACTTTTATTTAAACCGACACCTAGTTCTACATCCAAAACGTCATTCAATTTAAATTTAGTCCTAAACTTAAAGGATAAATCAGGCATCGTAGCTCCTATTTCAATTCCAAACCTGTTTTCCACTTGACAGAAAGCCGAGGTATAGAATAAAGATAAAAACAAGATTAGGAAATTTTTCATATGAAAATCTATAATTTAATCCAATAAAACCAGATTTATCGATGGAAATAAATAATCAAATCAACCGAAATACTAAAACCTGAATCAAAATAATTCGTAACCCATTCGCTGACCACTGAAGGTGTATTAGTACCTGACGAAAGGTCAATTAATTCAATAGGATTTAATAATTGTCGATAGTTTAAATGAATGCCAAGCGTGGAAAATAAATATTCTTCCGGTTCGAACGTTCTCTTATACCCAATATGATAATTAATTCTGTTCAAATTATTGAGCGAATAAGTATAAAAAATCTCATCTTTTTCTACAGTTAACCCCGCACCTTTACTAAAATTATAATTCATTCCAATCCACCAGGTATTTTGGTTGGTATAATTTTGAAATGGACAAATATTCAGTCCGGCATGATATGCAAAAACATTAAACCGCTGCCAGTCTGCACCTGCCTCGATACCAATGAAATTACTATTGTAAAGTTCCATTTTAGCGCCTATCCCTGAATTTGTTCCAGCATTTAAACCGATACCAAAAAAATTCTGACTCCGCAATTCGCGAGTAAAAAAAATAATATTCAAGAAAATCACTAAAAATATCAACTTAATTCTCATAAGTTCTATTTTTGGATGCGCCAGTTTTGAACCATAAACCAAATCTCACAGAAACATTAAAACCGCCGTTGACAAATCTCGAAACTGCATTTAATCCATCGTCCGTGAAATATCCATTTCTAAAATAAGGACTCCTGTAGTTTATTGGAATACGATAACTTGCGATAATTTCAATTGAACCTCCGTTTCCTATTTTGAGAATGGCATCATCAAAACGGGTAAATTGACCAAATGATCTAAATCCTATTTGGGGCGTGAAATATTCATTATTTGGGATGCTATATGCTCCACTATTTCCTGTAAGCTCATCATGAACACTGTAAACTCCCTTGCTTGAATTATCGAATTCACATCCAAAAAATAATGATTTATTTGATTTTTTAGATTGATAAAATTGGTATTTCACCCCACCCAATCTTCCTAATGTTCGAATTGCATTACCATCTAATCCTAAATTAACTTCTAAACGATTAGTGATTAAATAGCTGAATCTTAGCTCTGCTGCCAAGTGTGGTACTAGAAAACCAAATCCAACGCCGAAAGATCCTTTACCTTGGCTAAGTGATTGATTAGCTATTACAATCAAAATTAGTAAAATAAATCTTTTCATTTTTACATCAAATCCAGTCAAACGAATTTAACCAATTTTATCGGATAAATTTGGTTTTACGTTTTTCCCTATTGGAACCTAAACCGTTTGATAGAATTTTAACTACTTTTTTCAATCGACTGAATGTTGGTTTTTTTGCCTTTATACCCATTCCCCTCCAAACCAACCACTTACCCAATCTCCTCCTTTAGATCCCCTTCTCACCGCTTCTCCCCTACCTAAAATGGTTGTGTGCGATTGTCGTGGAAAATGTTATGTTAAATTGCCACTTGGCGAACAGTTGGCAGTTGATTTATTTTCCAGTGTCAACCGAAGTGAGTAAATAACAGAAAACCGTAATTTTAAATTTTGATTATTTTAACACTAAACGATTCACCCGTGTCGGATATAATTCGCAAAAAGTAGATACCCGATTCACCATTAATATTGATTGTTTCATTTATCGATTGAATTGGAGTTTCAGATATGATTTTACCCATTGGGTTGATTAGTTGAACACTTCTATAATTATGTTGTTCTGGCAATAAAATCTGAAAATCACCCGAAGTTGGATTTGGAAAAATCACTATTGAATTAACATCTTCATCAATTGTACCTAAATCAAGTGCCTCTAAGGTGTATGCCGCAACAAATCCATCTATAAAATTTGCTTCCAAAATCATTTCTCCGTCCGTCAAATCAAAATCTACATTATCCCTAAAATAACCGAAGACGATTACCTCCTCATTTCTTGGATGAATTCCATAGGAAATATCGTGATCATCTCCACCCAAAAGAAGTAATTTGTCGTATTCTCCATCTGGGGTATATCTACAAACATAAATATCATAATTACCTGTCATGTATACAAAA
>JADZFJ010000041.1 GCA_020849935.1 Crocinitomix sp.
CCAGCACTTGTAATACTTAGAGTTGAATCTTGTTCAGATTCAAATGGAGCACCAATAATTAGCCGTTGCCCATGCATTTTTAATGATGTCCCAAATTGCGCATTAAATTCTCGATCATCTGAATCAAGTACGGCGTTGTTTCGCGCGTTTAACACTTGCACAAATACTGCTTCGTCATCTATTATTTGATAAATATAAACACGTCCAGCATCTGTGAAACCATTGTTTCTAAGTGATGCACCAATCGCTATAATATCCCCTTCAAGCGCTACTGAAACCCCAAAATCCGCATTCAATTCAAGATCCAATACTCCAATTGCGGTTTCTGCATAAATTTTATCGATTTGCTCCCAAACACAAGTTGTATCGTTCCAATGATAGAGAAATGCCGCCCCACAATTTCCATATACTTCTCCAGAAACAGTTGTATCAACCAAATGTGCTCCCGCCACCATGTAATTGCCATCAATGGCATTACCACCGTGATGGCCCATATGATCACCGGATTCCCGTGGATCACCAACCACCTTTGCCTCTAAAGTGTATTGAGCAAAGCCTATTGAGGATAATAAAAGCAAACTGATTATTAGGGATATTTTTTTTATCCTTCGTTGCACTTTGGATATGACAGTTAAGGTTAACTAGTTTTGGGATTTCATTTATGATAGGTTTTTATTTATAATTAAAATTTAACATCCGCTAAGGTAAGGGGTTAACTATCAATAACAAACAGTATAAATACCGATATTTTTATTTTTTAATAGGTGTTTATACTTTAAAAAGGGGTTAATAAATTGAACTGATTAAGATTTTAGTGATTTGTTAAGATCACCCCTGATAGTAGCGGTAGTTTGGCGTTTTGGCGCATTTAGTAAAACTGGTTGTTTGTTTGTGACCAGCGGAAACAAGCAAAACAGCCTAGTTGACTAATGGGGCAATATGCCAACTTTAGCGAAAAGCAGGAAAAGGTGCAAGAAAAATAAGATATTGGTGCGCGTTATACCGAAGATCGAATACAAAAAGCAACTATCTGCAATAAGTTTGATTTGTTGATCTTGAGATATTAGGGTTTTTATTCGGTTCAATTAATCCACCTATTTCACTATGGCTTTTACTGCCAAATATTTTCCGGTTCTGCTTTGCACATGAAGATCTTCGGTCAAACAATTATCCCATTCACCGTCTTTCATTTCAATTTCTAGGGTAACGGATTTATTTAAAAAGGGCTTTAATTGGTCAGGTGTTACCGCACTTTCGCAGAATTTTATAAAATAATCTTGAACCGAACAGCGTAAATAAAGTTCCATAATTTCGCTGGTTTCACCATTTTTAGACGTAAATGGGTGCTCGACTAAAATTCCGCCGAGGATGTTTTTCGAGTCGCTTAAAGGTTCTTTATTGTGTTTTTCCATGGTTGAATTTTCAGAAACTCCGCAAGAGAAGCTGAGCAAAATTAAAGTAAAAACTAGGATGTATTGTTTAAACATAATTAATGATTAAGATGGATAAAACTAATTAATTTTCAGGGATTTCGAACAAAAAAGTATTGGAAGAATCAAAATATTTACCATCATAAAAACGGATATCGTCGGGTTTAAGCGGAATAACGTAGTTAAAATCGGGACCGATTACACCCATTTTAAACTCCGTTTTTACCGTATAATAGCCTGGATAATTCTCTTCAACATCATCAAATTTAAACGATGGAATCTTTTTCCCAGTTTTGTCAATTAAATAATAAAACTCGCCCATCTTTACAAAAGCGCGGCCATTATAAAACTTAAAACAGGCCAAATAAGTTTCTTTATTCATTAGGTTTCCAAAGGTGTCGATGTAATTGTAGCGCAAATCTATATCACTTGCCACCATTGTTAAGCTCGAGTAAGTCCGGGTTGGATTTAAATTATACAAACACACCACCGACATTCCATCATAAAACCCATCTGGTTCGGCCACCATTAAAATATCATTTGGATTCGCCGTGTTTCCAAGATCCCAAGGAACAGGTGGTCTGTTAATTAAACTGCGGCCTAAATTTCCGACTTCGTGAAATGTAACTTCAAAAAAGTTTCTTCTTCTGGAGGAGGATGGATAGGTTGCTCGATAACGTCCAATCAAAGGCCAATCTTGACCTATTTTTTGATAGTTTTTATCGTCGATGTAGCTGTAAGTAAATTGGTTATATACTGCGCGTAATCCGCAGGTTTCATCACCAATAAATGAATAATAATCACTAAGTGATTGTCCAAATTTATCGCTGATATAATGCAAGCTGTCTTTTTTTAACACCATCCGCCCATCGGCCAACAAGCGCTCGAATTGCAACGAAGGCTGAAGGAGGGTTCCATTCGCATCAAATAAGCTAATTTCATTTTCGGCTTGGGTGGTGTCCTTAAATCCAAAAATGAGTCCGTTGTGAAATTCGTATTTTTGGAAATCGCCTGAAATCAATAATTTTAAATCAGCTAGTTGATATAAATTTAACAAATTACCACTTTCCGTTGTTTGAAATCCTGAAAAAAAGTTGGGCGAGATATAGTTGAGATTGCTCAATTTTTCTACTACTACCAAGTCGTTTTTGGAATAGATAGTTGAACTTTCGTCATAAAATACCAACTGATTTAAACCATAAAAATCTTTCAATTCTAGTGCCTCTTCGGCAATGACTTTAGTAGAATTAATATCAAAAATATTCATTGCCACGTATTCTACTTTTTCCAAAACGTATTTACTGCCAAAAAGCCGTTTTTCGCGCACTGATTCCATTTTTTCAATCTTTCCGTAAGTGATCAGCCAATGATCTTCCACAAGAAAAGAATCACATGAATTTACCAAAACACCGTTCGGTGATACAATGCGATACCAAGTATTTGAATATGGCACCACAATTAATTGTCCATATTTTTTGGAGGAAGACATCTGGTATATGCTAAAATAAAATCGCCATTCGCATCAATAATAGCGTACTCAGATTTTTTTTGCAAAATTCCTGAACCTTGAATAAAGGCGGAAGTGTAGGGCAATTTTCCACTAAATGTTTTGTCTCCCGAAAGAGAGTAATAACTCACCTTGTTTTTTTTATAGGCCGTAACAATTTTCGAATCGCCTACTAGAATAGAATCGAACGATGCTTTTTTGATGATATCGCCGTCATAACTAAATCCCCATTTCCCATTTTTTTCAAACGTTGTGA
>JADZFJ010000042.1 GCA_020849935.1 Crocinitomix sp.
CACTCCGAAGGGAATTTTATGTCTTAACTTAACCACATTCTTTTGCAGAAATGGAATTACCTCATGTTCTCTTAGATTTATTTCAATTCGTATTCTTGCAATCATGATTTAAGTTGTTGTTTTTCAGTTTGGCAAAAGGATATTTATAAAGTCAATTCTTTGTATCTCTAATTTCAAAGCTACAAAAATCGCTCACACGAAATCGCTTATTTCAAACTATCATTGTTCTTTAAAAGAAAAGCCATAGAAGGCGCTAGACGGAAAAGTTATGTATTGATTTTCTCAGATTTTTGTGTTTTATTAGTCTAAGAAACTTAAAAAACTCGACTTTGAAAGTTGGAATTGGATAATGATCTGAACAGGGATTTCCTTCGCAAAGAGTCCAAAAAAAGAAAACTTCACTGATATTCATTTGATTTTGCCAGTCACCAAAACGTCACCCTTATTTTTCTATTATTTGGGTGATTACATCTTCTGTTTCCGTATCAAAAATTAAAATTCCTTCTGTTTTATCATCAAGTTGTCCAACCAATTCTCCGTTTTTTGTCCAAACCGAGCTTTGTCCGACACTTAAAAAATTGTCGCAAAATCCTACGGAGTTGGCCATTAGGACTGGCATAGCGTATTGTTTTGCTAAGTTTGGGAAGTAGGAAAAAGCTTTTTCGACTCCATTTGCTGGTTTGGCGACACTTGCTAAATAAATATCTGCCCCCAGTTTAAAAGCGTTTTCTGCATGTGTCGGCTGTAAACTTTCATAACAAATGGCTGGAGCGATTTTCTTGCTGTTCGTATTGATTATTAGTTGTTCCGTACCATTTTCGAAATAAGGACATTCGTCGGAGTGGAGTAGTTGTTTTGAATAAGTTTGTCTTGGTTTGTTAGGCTCAAAAATGAGCATGCTAATTCGGATTTGAGTTTCGATTATTGTGGGCATCCCAAGTCCGATAATTAGATTGTTTTTATCACTTGTTTCTTGAAAGATATCTAACCGCTGATCGTTTTGATTGGTAGCTAATTTTTGCGCAAGTTCAGGTTCGTAGCCAGTTAGCGAAAGTTCAGGGAAAAATATTGCATCTGCCTTAAATGTCAACGCAAGTTGAATAATATTTACGTGTGCGTCAATATTTGCAGCTACATTTCCTTTGAATGGTTTTGTCTGTGCGAGGCAAATTTTCATTTAATTTTCTACTTTGCAGGTTGGATTACACTTGATATCAAAATTTACGGAATTGGCGATATAACAAATTTCGTGTGCTTTGTGATGTAACTCGATTGCTTTTTCCACCATACTTTCAGCGGCCACGTGAATAATTGGATTCAAAATTATTTCTTTAAAACTTCCTCCACCATTGGCTTCTTCGAGCATTGTGCCACTTGCATTATCAAAATAGGAGGTGATTACAATTCCCTCTAATGCACAGACATACAAATAAGAAAGCATGTGGCAGGACGAAATAGCTGAAACCAATAAATCTTCCGGATTCAATTTGAATTTGTCCCCAACAGCTGGGTTGTCTGTAGTAAGCAATAATTCAGGTTTTCCTTCAATTGAAACTGTATGACTTCGGTCATAGGCTCGTACATTTTTAGTTCCTTCACCTTTGTTACCTGTCCAAACTGCTGTTAATTTGTAATTGTGTTCGTGCATACTTCTTATTTTATTGTTCTTCAATGATAGATGTTCCTTTCGATTTATCGCCAGAGGTCCATTCCCAACTTTCAAGAAGGCGAATTTTCCCGTTTTTAAGAATTTCAGGTCTTGATATACAAATGCCAGTCATTAATTCATTTTTATCGTTTACTTGGTGATACCGCATTTCAATTATTCCTGAATCGTCAACCAAACCAATTAAATGCCCGTGTTTGATTCTACCTCCGGCGTATTCAGAAGTAAGGATATTTCCAACTTGCTTGTAATGAAAGAGCGTTTCATTTGACGTTTCGCCGTTCTCTGTATTACTTATCGGTCTAAATTTCTTATCGTTGTAGTTCATTTTGTTGATATTTTACTTCTGTTTTAAATACGAGGGATGTGTAATAATATTGTTCGAGGTTGCTGGTTAGACAAAAGAAGTAAATTAATCCACCCCAAAAAAGTTATTTGTTCTTATCTCGCTTATTTTTAAAAGTCCATTGCCAATATATGTAAGGGAGGAAAATAGGAACGTATGCACTTGCATTGATGTCATTAAAAGCAACATAGAAACCGCTCCATTCTAATCTAAATGTTTTTAACAAGCCAAATCTATTTTTGTAGAAAGGCGCAAGTCTGATCCCATACATTACTTCAAATTTCCTTGGAACGTTGTCTAAATAGGTAAAGGTCGAGCCATAAGAGGTGTGTAGATGAAAACTTATTCGCTTTAAACGATAATCTAAGCCTAGTAAAACATCGGGTGTAATTTTGCCGGCGAATACTTTTTCTTGATAATTCGAGGAGTCTTTGTTGACCAAACGCAAATGTTGGGAATAGATAGCACCAACCGAAAAATGGAGATGAAATCTATTTTTAATTTTCCAACTCGCGTTGATTCGATTGTACCAACTGCTGCCTTCGCGCCACGCAGAAAAATAAGGATTGTCAGCTTGGTCAAATTCATTGTAGAGGTATTGATACATAGTTTCATACGCCAAAGTTGGTATGCCTCTTTGCTGATCCATGAGTTTGTATCTAAAATTTAAACTTGGAACGGGGAGATGCGGTTTTGTCAAAAGACCACCAATTAAAGGTAAAAAATCAATTTCTGCTGTTAGACGATCCGTAATTCCAATAAAAGCCCAACTTGGAAGTGGTAAGGAATTGATGGCTTGTGCATAAATAGCCTCTCCCTTTTTTAGCGTGTAACCAGTACTACTGTTTAATGGATTTAAAAAGATGTCTTTTTGAAGTCCTCCGATTGAGTCTTTGGAGCCAAGCTCCGCATCCGTTTCTTGACAAAACAGGTGAATATTTGAAAGAATTAAAACAAGGAGCAGTAGATTTTTTTTCATAAATCATCCATTTTTTACTAGGTGTTTTTGTCGAGCAGCTTGCCGTTTATATCCAAACTCATAGCATCTATCAAA
>JADZFJ010000043.1 GCA_020849935.1 Crocinitomix sp.
ATAAACAGCTTTATACTAGCATTACAGTCATTCAAAATGAATTGCCATAAAATTCCGACCACTATTGGGAACGTATAAAGCCAAGTCATATCTGAAGTATTCGTAGCATCCCAAAAATCTATAAATAAGAATCCGAATGTTGCAACAATAATAAATACTATTAGAACTATTTTTGATTTAGTCATCATTCTTTCTAATTTCCAAAAACACATTTTTCACCGAACAAATTTGTCGGTTCATCCGAGTAAAAATAATAAAAACGTGTGATTGAAGCTATTGTTTTGGTTTTTCATTTGTTATTGGTGTTTAGAATTTGTGGTTATTTAAGGTTTTGTACGTAGCCTATCTCTTTCCTTATTAACTCTTAACTGATATGTTATTTGTACGCTAATTAATAGTAACCACACGAAAGGATTCGTGCGGCAGCGTGGCTGAATTCCGTTTCGTGGGGCAGCGTGGGGCAACTTGTGTCCTATTTGAATACTTCTATTATTAAGATTGAAAAAATGATGACGAGCATTAAGGCAAGAACGGAGTTTGAGTAGGGATCTTTTTTAAGATAAAAATCGAATTTACCTCGCTTAAAGCCATTAAACCCCCAACGAATGAAAGCTCCAGGAATGTGTAATAGAATTGCAAGAATCATATCTCCCATAAATTTTTAATTATTGGTTTTTCATTTGTTATTGGCGTTTAAAATTTGTGGTTATCGGGAATGACTTGTTTACTACTTTAACTCTTTATTGTTTCTTTATTTGTACGCCAATTAATGCATCGTTATCAACATTGTTAATACTTTTAATTCAATACTTGTTTTCTGCTGTGGTTATTTTGTGTTAGATTTGTTACTATCAAAAAGATGTGATGGGTTAAAAAGAAGCCCCTAGCTGGAACTAGGGGCCTCAGAACTCGAAAGCTTTACTCTTAGAGAGGCAAATGAGACCTTCTTTGAAAGGGAAATGACCCATCTCAACTTACCGAATTGTCTAAACGCCTATCGTTCATAAGAACGACGGGCGTTTCACTTTCATCAAAGGTAATGTTGTTTTTAGGTTTTACCTATCAATTTTAATTCACAAATGTTGAATAATTTTCAACAAAAGCTGAAACGAAGCCTGCTTAAATCGTTGATAAAAAGACTTTTAGAACACATTTGTTTAAGTATTAATTACACACAATAAAAAGTTAAAATATTATTAATCAACAAATTGTTAACAAGCTGAATTCCCAATGACGGTTGGGCAAAATATGATAATACACTTCGATTTTAAACAAGAAAAATCGAAAATCTCAGATGAGCGCAATCCTGTTCTGAATATCAACTACACTTTATTTTAAATCAAATTTGGTTATAGCTTTTTAGAAATGATATATTACAACAAGAAGACTCTTTAGAGTATGCCGTGATTCTCATAAATCATAGCAAATTCGCTGTACAGCGCTATTGCTAAATGAGCGCTCGAGGGAGATAAAATGCCTTGTTCCCCTAATTCGGAAAGAAAGCATTGACAGCGTCATCGATTGTTTGGTCTACTGCTTTTACAACTAAGGTCATCATAATTCGCATGAAAATAAGAAAGAGGCCTAGGATAATAATGACACCTGCCAATACTGCGCCGGCACTTTTTTGTTTTGTATTACTTTTCGGTTTTTTTGGACCCTTAGCTTTTCGAAAGGCGGCTTTTGAATTTTTTATTTTTTGTGGGGCCAACTTAACACTATTTTCGGAGGTGGTCATTGACAATTTTGAATCGTTTGTTTCAATTTCTTGATCGATTATTATTTCGTTGGATTCATTGATTTCGTTGGATTCGTTGGTTTCGGTTAGTTGAAAAGCTTTTTGCTCTTGTTGAATTTGGGGAATAGTTTGTTCTTCTGTTCCAATTTGATCGGCAATAAGATCGGTTGTTTCTACAACTGCCAACTCGTTTTTTTCATCATCAATAATTGTCTTAATGTCAGATGTGGTGTTTTCGGGAGTTATGTCTTTTGATTTATGCGACTTATCCAAGTTTAAATACTTTTTATTGGAAAAATTATTGGTGGTTCCACATGAGCTAATGCTGATGACGATGATTGCGAGTACTAAGCTATTTATTGTTTTCATATTTCTTATTTTTGTTTGGTCAAAGATCCTCTGTTTTAAGGGGTTTATAAAATTGAATTTCGCATGGGAAACCACTTATTTGCGTTTTCCGCAAAACGTTGGTTGGGCGGAAAGGGTGCGTTTTACTAGGGGAAAGATTTGGAATTGTACGGCACAACGGGAATTGACTTCGATTTGTTTAAACTTTTAAAAGTCGGCGTTATAAATGCTTGATGAACGGACGCACTCGTCAGCTTTGCTGGTTTCAATCCCCAACGAGTTGGTGATCAACTACCAAAGCATGAGTTGTGGAATTTAAACTTTTTTAAGCGGAAAATGCGTTAAAAATCGTAACTTGCAGGTTGGTATTGCTAGTTGCAAAATTCGAAAATATATTTTGAAAAAAGTTGCAAATTTTTAAG
>JADZFJ010000044.1 GCA_020849935.1 Crocinitomix sp.
TCAAGGTTTACCGTTGGTAACGAGTCGATTTTTTCGTGATTCTCTGCCAAATTTTTGTTTGGAGGATTAAATTTTGAAACCAATAAAGTGATACCCATTAACCCAATTAAAATAGACAAACCAACCACAAAAGTGTAATTTTTTTTCGTGGTCAATTTAGATTCATGCTTCTTGTAAAAGGCGTCAAAACTCCCTGGATTTTCATCAAAACCATCCATAGCCTCCTTCAAAAATGGATCCTCAAGTGCTTTTCGTTCCAACGAATTCCGCTCCAGATCGCTCATTTCATTGCTATAATATTTTTTTAGCAACGCAAGGTCAATAATTGGTTTATCAGAATTCATTTCCGTTTTCTAATTTAATTTTTAAATTTCTTTTTCCATTCTGGATCAAGCTTTTAACTTTGTTAATCGACGTTTCCATCAATTTAGCAATTTCATCATAACTTTTAAAGTCAAAATAAAAAAGTCGGATCGCTTTGTGTTGGTCTTCACCCAAAACATCCATCGCTTTATCAAGGGCCTCTAATTTTAATTCAGTTTCAATTTTCCCCGTGTAAGCTTTATCGCTTGTGTCTTCTTGATAGATAAGTGAATTGTCCAAACTCATTGTGTCCAACTTACTTTTTCTCAACACCATTAGGCATTCATTTCTGCTCAAACTAAAAAGCCAACTTTTAAAATTCCTCACCTCATGTTTCAATAACTTTTCAGTCAATTTCTCAAAAATCTCCATCATCAAATCTTCAGCAACTTGCGAGTCCTTTAAATATTTTAAACATAAACCCATCACTAAAGGGGCATAACGTTTAAACAATTCAGCCAACGCATTATCGTCCGATTTTTTAACCAATTCAACCAATTCAAGATCGCTAAGCTTCCGTATGTTTTTTCTAAAAAGTGCGCTAAATAGCATAGTTTAAAATTAAGCATCTTATTAAAAGTCTAAATGGTTTCATAGGTAAGATGCTATAAGTTATTTTTTTCCATAAAAATTTTCAAAAAATAACAAATCCTCAAATTATTTCCACAAAAAGCGGACAGTGAAGTCGTGTTGCAATAAAATTTTACGGGTAAATGACACCCCGTAATCAACAAAAGTTTGGTAGGGTTGGTAAAGAATTTGACTTACAATTTTATCGTTGATTCGATATTCACACCCAATATTTAAACCAAAACCACCACCTGATCCACGCACAATATTTAAATCTGTTTGAGGAACTCCCGTAAATTGAGAAAATAAAGACATTTGATAATTTTCAAAAATTGCTAAGTGTTGATCAATTCGCCAAAAATTATATATCCCACTAGCGCCAATCATAAATTTGGCCTTATTACCTTCACCAACATAGTCTATATTAAAGCGAGCATCAAACCGGCTTTCTTCGGCATAAATACTACCCAAACGGTATTGGTTATCCGAAGTTTGCACCCCGCCATCAAATACCTGAATTGAAAAAACATCGCGCACCTTTAATTTATTAAAATTGCCATCTGCGCTTACTTGTAAATTTGGACTTATTTGATAACCTAAGGTAACTCCAGTTAGCAGACCAGGTATGTAGCGGATATTTTGCGAATAAGCATCATAAGGAACCTGAAAATCAATTCCGCCTAATAAATCGCGAATGGATGTATAATTTTGTACGATATTCAAAGTGTATTCCAGTTGGGTTTCATTTGTCCCAAATTGACCGTACGAACCATTATAACGCAATGCATAATTTTTATTCGCTATTTTTGTTCCAAGGTTTACACCAAAAAAAAGCGATCGGCCTTTGTCATCTTGAGAAAGACCGTGTAAAGCAAAAACAAGACCTATAAGTAAGGATATAAATTTCATATACATTAAAAGTGATAAAGATACAAAATATTGCGGTATTAACATCAGGTGGCGACGCTCCAGGTATGAATGCATGTATAAAAGCTATTACATCAATCGCTCTTCACCATCATCTAGGTATCTTCGGAATTCAAGATGGTTTTAATGGATTAATTAACAATCAAATTTCTCCAATTACGCATCAACAAGTTAGCGCAATCCTGCAACGTGGCGGAACAATATTAGGAACGGCAAGGTGCCCCGAATTTTTAATCAAAGAAAATCGCGCCATCGCCTATCAAAATTTAAAATCGCAAAATATTGATGCCTTAATAGTAATTGGCGGCGATGGTTCTTTTAAAGGTGCTTCAATCTTTTCCAACGAATTTAATTTCCCTGTGGTTGGAATCCCTGGCACGATCGATAATGATATAGAAGGAACAGATTATACCATTGGATTTGACACCGCCTTAAATACTATATGTGAGGCAATCGATAAAATTCGAGATACCGCCAATTCGCACCACCGGATATTTTTGGTGGAGGTCATGGGCAATAATTCAGGTGTCTTGGCTTTAAATGCTGCCTTGGCTTCAGGTGCCGATGCGGTCTTTTTACCGGAATGTACCGAAGATTTCGTAAAATTTGAAGCGCAAATCACAAAAGCGTCCAATACTAATCGGTCGAGTATAATAATAGTTGCCGAAGGCGATCAAATTGGGGGAGCGCAAAATTTATATACTCATCTTAATAATAAAGGAATGGCCGAAAAAATTAGAGTCGTCATTTTAGGACACATTCAGCGAGGTGGAGCACCTTCCTTTAATGACCGTTTAAACGCAACCCTCTTCGGCGAAAAAGCAGTCGAATTACTCTTGGCAGGTACAACCAAGCGCCTAATCGGCATCCAAAACGGTAAAGTTTCACATCAGCCCTTCACAGAAAACACCACAAAGTCAACATTAAA
>JADZFJ010000045.1 GCA_020849935.1 Crocinitomix sp.
TTAAAATTAAAAAGGCTTGGTAGATTGATTTTTTCATTTGTTTTAATTTTTAGTTCATTATTGATTTAATAGAAACAAAGGTAAATTCAGTGCCACCCACTTTTCGTTCACTAAAGTTAAGAAAGGAGAGCGCGTGTTTAAAAGTCGATGTTTTTTTGCCTGTTTCTTATTGTTTTTTGAAGAGACACTTGTTGGGAGGAATGCCCCTATTGGGAAATGGCTATAAAACGAATACTTCGTGGGTATCAAAAATAAATACAGCTAAGGTGAATTAAGATAAATTCTAATTTACTTAGTTTGGTTAATAGATCAAATTTTTCAGTTCAAGTTTTTTTAAACAGCTATTTATATGAACTCAATAAATCAATATCAACAATCAGAATTCTTTGTCAAAAATGTTCCTTATTGATTGGTAAACCCTGTGGATAACAACGGATTATTTTCAATTTGAAGAATGTAATAACCAGGTGAAAAATCAAAATAAACGAGTGAGTTTTCGGAGTTAATTGTTCCTTTGTCAACCACTTTGCCTGTGATATCAACAATTGAATAATTTGATCCGATTAATTTTTCAGAAACATTCAGGTTAAATTTTCCTGAAACTGGATTTGGATAGATTTCAAGCTTTAAATTGTTATTTTCAACTGATTTGATAGATAAATCAGAAGTTGTTTCGAAGTGCCAAGTAGAAGTCCAATCCCCAAATGTCACACCATCGTTAGATGCTCGAACGCGCCAATAATAAGTCGTTTCCGGGTCAAGCCCAGACAACGTATAATTTGTTCCAGATGTTGAATAAATCAGTGGCGCGTCACCAAAGGCCGCATCTGTATCTATTTGTACTTCGTATTCATCAGCACCAATAGCTGTTGACCAATCCAAAATAAGGTCGGTTAGGTCCACGCCACTTGCGCCATTGGTTGGAGAAACGAGGTTAAAATTTTCAAGTGAATTTGTGGTAAAGCTCCATGTATCGGAATACTCACCCCAAACAACTCCGTCCGAAGCTTTCACTTTCCAAAAGTACTCTTGACTTGGTTCTAAATCAGTAATGGTTTGAGCAGATGCCGCTGGGTTTAATGTGATAGGCGCTACGTCAAAGTCGGGAGAAACATCGAGGATAAATTCATACGTACTAGCTCCAAACGCGTCTGTCCAATTAAATGCTAAGGAGGCATAATTTTGATTAATAGCTAAATTAGTTGGTGTTTGGAGCGTAAATCCATCTAATTCTGGCGAGTCTACCCCTAAATATCTTGCAAGAGCAAAGTCATTTCCACTGTACCCAACCGCAACGATTTTATTGTCAAGTTGAATGAGCATATCGAACGCTTCATTGAAATCGCTTGTTCCGAAAGAAGTTGTTACTTTTCCACCAGTCCCAAAATCTGAATCAAGGCTAAATGAAGGTGTTAATTTTGAGATGGCAAAGTCTTTATATGTGAGATCTCCTGTCGAACCTGCCATCACAAACGAGCCGTCTAAATCCTTGGCAACGCTGTACGAAACATCATTTAAAAATTCGCCATAATCTGCCAAACCTGCTCCAGGACCAACTGACCCCGTATTTGTAATGGAAAAAAGAGTGAAATCATATTTAAGTGTTGACACATGCCCTCCTCCACTAAAATGAAAACTGTTGTCAGGGTTAAGGATCATGCTGTATGCTTTGTCGTTGGCATTGAAGGCACCGTTATAATGGTTTACACCATCTGTTGCAAAAGTCACATCCATTGTACCATCGCTGTTTATTCTGCCTGCCCAATAATCTGAACTCCATGAAATATCTGGATAATCGCGCCATCCCACTGCGGTTATTTTACCACTTGATTGTACGACTAGATCCTCAACTGAAAAAAGATATTGATAGTCAAGTGGATCAATCCATAATAATCGAATGCCATCAGATTCAAAACTAAGGTCTAAATCGCCGTTTATTAAATATCTTGCAACAACAGGTTTAGATTTTGTTGTACTGATAACTGCCGAACCGCCTACGATAATATTGCCAGTCAACGCATGGATTTTAACGACTCTTATTTCATCCGATTTTCCATCTTCAAAATCAGTCAACACTACTCCTGCCACGCCAAAACTCTCATCAATCGTTCCGTCTGCGTTATACCGAACAAGTGCTGCATCTCTGTCAATTCCATTATCGCTAGAACCAGCAACCACAATTTTTCCATCGGCCTGGAGGGCAAGATCGTAGGCTCTGTCATCGCTTCCTAATTGCACATCTGTTTTCACGATGCCGCCCACTCCAAAAGACGCATCTAATGTTCCATCCTCCTCATATCGCACGAGTACAAAATCATTTCCCGTATCAAGACTATATGAATATCCAGCCACAATAATTTTATTGTCATCTTGAATAACCACACCATACGCTTTGTCTTCTCCAGCTCCAATTGAGGTAACAACTTTACCACCAATTCCAAAACTAGGATCTAAGTCTCCAGCTGGTTGGGCGAATGAATTAAAATTTAATACAAGCAGGGCAATTATAAGTTTTGTTTTCACGACATTGAGTTTTAGTTGTGTTATTGTTTCGATGCTACGAAACGGAAAATTAAACTATTACAAAAATACAGAAAATATTGGAAACCTGAGTTCGACTCTAAATTACCATCCAGATTTTTATTAA
>JADZFJ010000046.1 GCA_020849935.1 Crocinitomix sp.
AGGTGGCATGGCCGAATATCAAAATTCGAGAAACAGACTCAGCCAGAGACGCGGAGTCGATCGAATTTGGCAAGCGCTTCATCTGTATCATTTAGGAAAAGTAGATAAAATTATGATTGTGGGGGCCAATGGCGACTTGGTGGACAAAGGGTTGAATGAAGGTCAACAATTTAAACAAGTCCTCTTGGATTTTGGGATTCCAGAATCAGATCTTATTATTGAAGATCAATCAAAAAACACCTATCAAAATGCACAGGAGGCGTATCGAATCATTCAAACCCATCCTGAAATTAGCACTACGCTTTTAGTCACCTCTGCTTTGCATGCACCACGTGCTGAAGCTTGTTTCGAAAAAGCAGGATTCGTAAAATTTACCACGTTTACCACCGATCATTACACTGGAATAACCCGTGGTTATACTTTCGATCAATATATCCTTCCGAACATCACCGTTATGGGCGATTGGAGCAAATTAATCCACGAATGGGTTGGGTATATTTCCTATTGGGCAATGGGGTATATTTAAGTTTTACATTCTTGGATTGCTAAGACATTTTTATACGCTTTTTATTTCACGATTTTAATTTTTACAGATCGTATTTTTATTGTTTTTCATCCTTAACTTTGAACAAGTTTTTGGCTGTCGTGTTATACAGTCAGATTGACATAGAAAAATCAAAATTAATTAGATCTAAATAAAATGAAAATTGGAATAGTGCTCTACCCTACTTTCGGGGGGAGCGGGATTGTAGCAACCGAATTAGGTAAAGCATTGGCGGAAAAAGGACATGAAATTCATTTTATTTCGTATAATCATCCTGTTAAATTAGATCATTTTTTACCAAATATTCGTTACCACGAAGTGCGTCCTTTTCATTATCCTTTATTTGATTATCAGCCCTATGAATTGGCCTTGACAAGTAAATTGGTGGACGTTACGCGTTACGAAGGACTTGATATTTTACACGTTCACTACGCTATTCCCCATGCGTCGGCGGCTTACTTTGCAAAACAAATTCTCAAAACGCACGGAATCAATATTCCGTTTATCACCACATTGCACGGAACAGACATCACATTAGTTGGAAAACAACCTTCCTTTGAACCAGTGATTACGTTTAGCATCAACGAATCAGATGCGGTAACGGTAGTTTCTGAAAGTTTGAAACGAGATACCTATCGTCATTTTGCCGTGACCAACGATATTGAAGTAATTCCAAATTTTGTGGAGCATTCACACTATTGTTCGGTGCCAAAACCAGCTGATTTAGCCAAAAGAGCTGCAATTGCGCCCAATGGTGAACGAATTATCAGCCATGTCTCTAACTTCAGAAAGGTAAAACGAATTGAGGATGTCGTGTATGTTTTCGACAAAATTCTCAAACAAATGCCCGCCAAATTAGTCTTGGCTGGTGATGGTCCTGAACGCTACCACATCGAACAATTATGCGCCGAATTAGGAATTTGTGGCAATGTAGAAATGGTTGGAAATGTTCAACAAGCTTCCGAAATTTATTGTATCAGCGATTTATTTTTATTGCCATCAGAAACCGAAAGTTTTGGATTAGCAGCCCTTGAAGCGCTTGCCTCTGGAGTACCCGTAATTTCTAGTAATAGCGGCGGATTACCAGAAGTCAATAAACACGGTTATTCAGGTTATTTGAGTAATGTTGGTGATGTGGAAGATATGGCTAAAAATGCTTTATCCATCCTTGCAACAGACGAAGAATTAAATAAATTCAAAAAACAAGCGCACGAACATTCGTTGAAGTTTAGTTTAAAAGAAATTTTACCTAAATATGAATTGATTTATGAGCGTTTGGTGAGCTCGGTAACGATCAAATAGGACTAAACCCGATCGATTGAAATAACTTGGGTAAATAGCAATAAATCTGCTGAAACAGGTTCTTTTTGATATTCGATAGGAGCATTTGTTTTTAAGGAAATTGTGATAAATCCTAAACCAGCCCCACCTTTTGCTGACATTGTTCCATTAGACAAGGTGTCCATGTACATGGTTTTAATGTCTTCGTGCGAAAGGTTATTTAATTGATCGATACGATTTGTCAATTTATCAGCCACCGCTGCGGAAACCAAATTCCCAAAAGTGATGCGATAATTCGTTGCTTGTTGTAAGACAATTAAAAAAGAAACTTGATTTCCGTTATTATCTCTCTCGGCATGGATTCGAATATTTTGCAGCCCTTCTACCAAAATGCTGAACATTCGTTTAATTGTGCTTTTTTTATCCCCCGACTCTAACATTTGTTCTTCCACATTAGTAGTCAGTGAATTAAGCAAATCTTGGGAAAATTCACCAAAGTGCGCCATAATGATTTTTCCATCATCATGCGAACTATTTTCCCCAAAAATCAATTGAAATTGGGAGTTACATTTATCTACTAAAGCACTTTTTTGTAACATTTCAGTTATACTGCTCTCAAATTAACGTGCGAAAGATAAATAAATTATCACAGAAACTCACAAAAATTCAAATAAAAAAACATAATTAATATTAGATTTAATCTAAGTGTTTAAACGGAGTCAATTTTTTTCTTTCAAATTAGTCACAATTTTAGCCACCGCAGGGCAGACCAAGGTATTCTGATACGTCAAATCTAAAATTTGATACATGTTCTTTCGATTCGTGTGTGGGTACTCGCTGCACGCCTGTGGTCGCACATCATAAACGAAACATTTATTGTCTTCCATCAAAAAAGGACAAGGCGACGATTTTAACACATAATCATTGTCTTCATCCACCCGCAAATATTCTTCGATAAATTCAACTGGTTTCTTTTTGAACAACTTAGCTAATCTTTTAATGTCTTGTTCTTTAAAAATTGGGCTGGTGGTTTTGCAACAATTTGCACATGCTAGACAATCTAATCGTTTAAACACGGCATCGTGCTCTTGCTCAAATTTTTTATCGAGATCGCGCTTCGGAACTTTGCGCATCTTTTTTAAAAAGCTCGCATTTTCGACACTTTGTGCCTTACTTTTTTGCAAAATTTGTTTGAATTCTTCTTTCACACGTACAAAGGTGAGGAATTTAGTCGGGATGAGGGTAAAAGTTGAATTAGATTTTTTTTATAATGCAACCAGCTACTAATTTTAGTACGATTATTCCCCATTTCAGAGTGTTGAATTATTAATATTAGTACTTTCGTACCACTTTGAAAAATGATTAAATGAACGATGATAAATTTGATTTAGTGGTGATGGGGGGCGGCCCTGCAGGTTATGCCGCAGCCATGCGAGCAATTGATTATGGTAAAAGGGTCTGTTTAGTCGAAAACGTTCGGGTGGGAGGCGCAGGAGTTTACAATGGGGCTTTGAGTTCTAAAACCTTGTGGGAATTATCGCAACGGATTAAAAATGTGAATGATACCATCGTTTCGATTGGAAGAGAAAAATTTGAAATTTCTTGGGAAGAGGTGAAACGTACTTTAGAAGAAGCCATTTTTGAACGAAAATTTCAATACTCTTGTCACATTAATCTACTTAAAAGTCAACGAGAGGATTTGTTTTCGTATAGACGAGGTTTTGCAAAAATCATTTCTCCAAATCAGGTGGCCATTCACCGTGAAAATGAAGAGGATTTAGTGATTGATACCGATTATATCATTATTGCCACAGGCAGTCGACCGCGGAAGTTACCAGACATTTTATCAGATGAAAAAGTTATTTTTACCAGCGATGGCATCGATTCAATTGAAGAATATCCAAAAAGTTTAGTAATTGTTGGGGCAGGTGTTATTGGGTGCGAATACGCGACGATTTTCTCAAATTTTGGTAAAACTAAAGTCTATTTAATTGATAGAGCCGATCATATTTTACCCTTTGAAGATGATGATATTTCTAAAATCGTCTCTGAAAATCTTCAAAAAAACGGGGTTACTATTCACAATAACGCACAATTGGTGCGCATGGAAATTGTCAATGGTGAAGTTGAATATGAAATTGATACAGATGGCGTTAGAGAAGTGATTCACGTTGAAAAGGCTTTGCTTTCGGTAGGAAGGGTCGCCAACTTTGAAAATATTGGTTTAGAAGCAGTTGGGATTAATAAAGGTGCAAGCGGTCGTTTTATTGGGGACGATGATACACAAACCAATATCCCGAATATTTTTGCTGTAGGGGACGTTTCGGGAAGAATTTCCTTAGTGAACATGGGCGAAATAGAAGGTCGTCATGCAGTAGAACGAATGTTTGGCAATAAACTAAATCGAATCTCTTACGACAATGTGTGTACCATTATGTTCTTAGAACCTGAGGTGGCTTCGGTAGGAATGAATGAAAAACAATGTCTTGAAGGAAATATTCCGTGTAAAATCGTAAAGTTGGATTATTCGGTAATCGCTCGTGCCATTGCCATGCGCAAAACGCAAGGTTTCTTTAAAATCATTGTAACCAATGACGATGAAATGAAAATATTGGGAATGCGTGCCGTTGGCGAACATGCTTCAAGTGCCATACAAGCGGTTGCTTTATTAATTAAAATGAACAAAGGAATTGCTGAATTAGCCGAGTTAATTCACCCGCATCCATCCATTGTGGAAGGCGTTCAAGAATGTGTGAGAATGCTCATGAATCGTTCGATTTTCAAATCGTCCGTTTTTAAGGATAAATTAGAATGTTATAGTTTAGTGAATGGAGTCAAAACTCCTTTACAAAGGCTCTAACCAAAATTAGTGCAAAAAAAAGGCTGCCTATTAAATTTAGACAGCCTTTTTTAGTATCCTATAGATTTTATTCTTCTTCCTCACTTCCAGCGGCTACGGCCTCTGCAACTTCAGTTTCTTTGGTAATAAATCCTTTTTCAACCAATACATTATACCACTGAAATAATTTTCGAATATCCGATTCAAAAACACGCTCTTGATCGTAATCTGGTAAAAAACTAGCTAACTCAGTTCTCAATACTGCCCCATTCTCTTTGTGACTAATTGATTTATCGTAGCCCACTTTCTCTGCTAATTTTGTAAACACTTCCGCTAGCGGAACATCTTCTGAGTAGGTGTAGATACTTATATCTTCAAGCGCCGAAATTTTATCTGAAGCAAATGCAGGAAACTTTTTCCCTGTATCTAACGATTCTACAATAATATTGTTTCTTCCTTGCGCAGCTACTTTATAAAGTCCTGGTTTTCCTGAAATAGCAATTAATCCTTTTAATTTCATTTATTCAATTTTACAATCGGTGGCAAAAATAAAAAATTATCCATCTTTATGGTTCATTTTTATGAATTAAATGAGGATCCACCTTTAACCTCATCACATTCAAGTTTTTAATTATTCTAATTTACAATGAATGAAAAATATTCAATGTGGTAATCTTTTTGAGCTAAAAAGCTTGGCATTAATGGTCTTGTTTGATTAATTTATAGCTGCTAAAATTAGTGTCATAAAAAATCGCTAAAACATACACCCCATTTGCAATTTCTGAAAGGTCAATTGTAAGAAATAGACTGTCATTCGGAATCTCCATATTTTGGTAAATAATCTTTCCTGAGACATCTGTGATCATCACATCTACATTGGTGTAATTTCCTTTAATAATCCTTACTTCATCAACAAATGGATTTGGGAAAATGACAAATTCATTTTTATTGAGTTCATGAATGGATGATAGATCGACATAAACCTCTACAGAAAAATATGAACAACCTTCGGGACTGAAAACCTGCACCATGTATAAACCTGTCGAATCAGGATTGTAGAATTGCGAATTTGAACCTTCAATCGGAACACCGTTGTAATACCAAATAAAAGAATCGGCAGGGGTTGATACTAAACCGCCTCCTATCACATTGATTACTGGGTCGATTGGAAGTGTGCCCTTGATCACATAAATCGTATCCGAATGACTTTTACATCCTTGTTCGTTTTTTACCTCAACAAATACATTTGCTGTTTCGTCTACTAATAATTCTGAGCTGGTTGCACCGTTGTACCAAAGATATTGATCAAACGGTCCTTCGGTTAAATTAAATAATTCTGGTTCGTCACAAATTAAGGTATCACCAACGATTGTCACGTCAAAATTGGTGGATTTTAACATCTCAAAAGCATTGACCTTTCCATATCCATACGCATTGTTGGGTGTCGACACTGCATACATATCTTCATACGCCAACGAATGCAAATCATCAATAAAATCTTGATAGGTAGATGTTGGACATTTTTCGAGGTAAAGTGCCGCAATTCCTGCAATCACAGGCGAAGCCATTGAGGTGCCGCCATTGCGAACATGTTTTCCACCTGCTGCCAGCATACTTGGATTTGACACCAATAACGAAGTGGAAAGCCAACTCGGACAAGCACTCATAATTCCGTCGCCTGTGGCCGCAACATCTGGCTTAATATGCCCTACTCTATTTGGTCCTTTGCTCGAATTTACGCTCAATTTACCAACAGGTCCACCTGTCAACACATACGAAGCACCTGTGTAATCAATATAATCGTATTGATTTTTAAAATTCCCAACAGTGACCACGTTTGGAGAACAGGTCCACGAACTTACCGTAGTAGATAAGGTATCAGGAAACATATAATTGACAATAGATGGAAATACAACTGCCGATGGCAAACCCGTATTGACGATGTTAGATCCTCCCAACCAAGCACCTGACCATAAATCAAATTTTCCCGCGCCCGTTGTTTCAAAACGGTAATAATAATCCACCGAATCCATATCTAACATGGCCATTTCAAGGTGATAAACTCCATTAATCTCTTCCGCTGTAAATTCGACCGGGCTAATGGCATTGCCTCCCACCCAAATTGTATCGAAAACAGTTGTCCCTATAATATCTTCGATGTTATAAAATTCTGTGCGCCCTCTAAATTTAAAACTTGGACTCACTTTGTCAGCCCCAAAAGCAAACCAAACATCTTTAAAATCAGCCGTATCTGCCCACAAATCAAAATAAGTCGCTGGTACATCAAAACCCGAAGCCATATTTACATCAAACCAAGTAAATGAAGTATCCGAATCTACTGTACTTTTTAAATGGTATTTCCCTTGGTTTCCAGAATTTCCAGCGGCTGCAATCAAAATTCTCCCACTTTTATCATTCAATAAACTATCAATTACCATGGCTGCCGGATCGGTACCATCATGACTTCCTAAATAAGTGCCTAAACTCGTATTCACCACCGCTGGTTTTCCCAATGAATCTGCCATTGAAAAAATAAAATCCACAGCGTCTGCAATGGTCAATGTCCAATTGGCCAAACCAAAATTTGATTCTACCATGATGATATCTGTATCAGGCGCCACCCCCTTGTGTGTGCCGGTTGCGCGTCCATTCCCTGACCCTGCACCTACCACCGTGGGACCATGTGCGCTGCCATCGCCAGACAAACAAATTCCTGCATCAATATCCGCATTCGTCCATACTTGACCGTACCCATATTTTTCAGGCGTACGCTCGGCATCAAATGCTAGGGTATGATCCCAGTAAAATAAAACTCGACTGGTACCATCCTCATTCTTAAAATCTTCGTGGGTAAAATCAATGCCTGAATCAATATATCCTAAAATAACCCCATTACCAGTATAAGCTTGTGAAAGAGGTGAAAATCCTTGGTGCACACTGTCCACATTTTGCACAATACGCATGGTATCATTTAATTGGTAAGGTTGAGCAGGGTCAAAATATAATTGTTGAATGGCGCCGGTTTCCATCATTCTTGTTACGGTAGTTGGTGTACAACGAATAAAGTGCCAACCATTGGTTTGGTATTTGTATAAAATATTCGGATTTGCTTGAAGCAAACTTAAATCGCCTTGAACGGCAAAATTCGTTAACGTATTGGCTGATTTGGCTTTATAATGTTTATAAGAAACACTTTCACCTAATGTTTGCGCATTAGAAAAATTCAGCACGAAGATTAAGAATAAAAATAGTATGCGTTTCATTTAAGCATTTAGGATAAAGACGTACAAACTTATGAAAAGGTTTACTAAAAATGGCTTTTTTTTTGATCGTTTAACAAGTTATTTTACCTTTTATGGAGAAGAGTAGATTCATTTGAAAGATTTATTATACTTTTATGCGAATTAAAATTAATTTATGAAGAATACAGGTAAAATAATCATTGCTTCGTTCATGCTCCTTGCAAACGTGACGTATGGCCAAGTAATCGATAAAGAATTGAAGGCAATTATCAATTGGTACAATGGAGATGCCTATGGAATGAGTACAGACAAAGCTTACGCAAAGCTATTGGCTGGTAAAGAATCACAAACAGTTGTTGTTGCAGTGATTGACTCAGGTGTAGATATCGAACACGAAGATTTACAAGGTAAAATTTGGGTAAACAAAGGCGAAATTGCTGGAAATGGAATTGATGATGACAAAAACGGTTATATCGATGACATTAACGGTTGGAGCTTTTTAGGAAATCCAAATGGTCAAAACGTTGAACATGAGCAATTAGAAGTTACACGTTTATATGTTGAATACAGAAAGAAATTTGACGGAGTAAGTTCTGTTGATGTTGCTCCTGAAGACAAAGCGGCTTATGCTATTTATTCAGCTTGTAGAGATGAAGTTGAGAATACAAGAACTTCAACTTCTGCTAATTTAGAGCGATATAAAGGTATTCTTAAATCTTACGAAGATGCAGACGCACAATTAAAATCTCATTTTAAAGGTGAGTACACGTACAAAGATTTAAAAGGAATTATGGATGATCCAACGTTAGGAGCTGCTGCAAAAACAATGGGAAACCTAAAAAAAGCTGGACTAGGTGTTGAAGTAGTGAAAGAATCGTTACAAGGGGCGTTTGATTATTTTAATGGACAATTAGAATATAACTATAACCCTGATTATTTACCAAGATCAATTGTTGGTGATGATCCTTCTAATTTTTCTCAAAAATATTACGGATGCAACGATGTTGAAGGTCCTGATGCATTTCACGGAACTCACGTTGCAGGTATTATTGCTGCAACACGTGGAAATGGAATTGGTAACGACGGGGTTGCAAACAACGTTTTAATTATGTCTGTTCGTGCCGTTCCTGATGGCGATGAAAGAGATAAAGATGTGGCGATGGCGATTCGTTATGCGGTAAACAATGGTGCTCAAATCATCAACATGAGTTTTGGAAAAGCTTATTCTCCTTCGCAAGAAGAAGTGATTGAAGCAATTCGTTACGCTGAATCGAAAGGGGTTTTATTAGTACATGCTGCTGGTAACTCTAACAAAGACATCAGTAAAGAACCTAATTTCCCATCTCCAAAATACCCTTCAATGACTGAGGAGTTTAAAAACTGGATCGAAGTTGGTGCATCTACGCGTTATGGTAAAGCTAAAATCGACAAAAAATCTAATACCTTAAAACAAGATGGTTTAGCAGCTGATTTTTCTAACTACAACAAAGATATGGTGGATGTATTTGCACCAGGTTTAGAAATTTATGCAACAACTCCAAATAACACCTACGAAGCAATTCAAGGTACATCAATGGCTTCGCCAATGGTTGCTGGTGTTGCTGCTTTGTTAAAATCGTATTATCCAAAATTATCAATGTTCGAAATTCGAACAATTATTTTTGAATCGGTACAAGTAATTGACAAAGAAACACCACTTCCTGGAACAACGGACATGGTTCCATTCAGCAGTTTAAGTACTACTGGTGGTGTCGTAAATGTTTACAATGCTGTTTTATTAGCTGAGGAACGTTCGGCTACGAAATAAATTATAACCTATTAAATGAGTGCCAATAATCAGTTTTCTGATTATTGGCATTTTTTTTGTACATAATTGATTAAGTTTGTTTTCATGAAAAAAATTGTATTTCTCTTACTTTCTATTTTCTCATCCTTTGGATTTGCGCAAGATATTAATTTTTTCACCGATGTCAATCGGCGTTTGCATCAATTTAAAGAAGGTGTTTTTACTCAAATTTATTACCAGCAAACGGAAAAAATCTTTGTTGGAAATGAGTATATCTGTTATGTAGATTCGAAAGGAGACATTTATATCCAATATGAGGATCAGAAAATCTTGTTTGGGCAAAGTTACAACGATATGCACGTGACAGACA
>JADZFJ010000047.1 GCA_020849935.1 Crocinitomix sp.
CAATTACTAAACCCTCTCTAATTTAAACAACAATATCGGCGAATCAATTGTGCCGGTTAAAAGGCCAGGGAATGTTAGGTTGAGCTCGCCATTTTTGGAGGTTTGTTGTTGGAGGGTTGTGATTAGTTGGCCAGTGATGGCGTTGTACCAAGATATAGAATACAAAACTTCGCTTCCCAAATCCGTCAACAAGGTCGTTTTTTTGGAGAGATTTTTAGCTTTATAGGCTTTTGGTTTGCGGTATTCTCTTGGAGGTTGATTTTGAATGACCGCACAGCCGCCCATTTCACCCATGGTCCAATAATTAAACGTACGATTTGCCAAAACACCCACGATTTTAGAATTTTCGCCTTTGACTGCTGCGCGAAGGTAAAACAATTCGACTGTTTTGTCTTTGTTTGATTGTGGCGCGCCCGGTTGCCAGTTTTCTTGATCCAGAGGAATATCTTTCATAAAGGTTTGAATATGGGCCAAATATTTCCACGCATCGCCTTCGTTGTAATGATAATCCCATGTCATGGGTAAACCAGCCAAACCGGTGAAGGGGGTTAAATAAATCCGCCGAATAAAGCCCGCATTTCCATCGCATAAATAGGTGTCGCTTCCAGTGCCGTATTCGCTGTGAAAAAACGGTTTGTCGGAATAGTAAACTGATTTTGGATTTTGATATTTCCCAATTACATTTTGGTAAGTTTTAAATTCGGTGTCCATGCCTAATCGGTAATTATTATACGAATTTAAATCGACCGCATCGATGTAAAACGAGCGATCTCCATCATCGTTTTTTGGTTCGCCTGCGTAATTAACGGCCAAAATATGGTTGGTCATTTGAAGTGAATCTTTCATGTAATTAGCCATTGCTAAATGCCATTCATACATTCGTTTAGGATGAATTGAATCTTCTTCATACGGTCGGTGTAACGAACCATAAGTGACATTACAACCACCGCCTTCGGTATACACCAATTCGCAGGACGCAGCGGCATGACTTGCCTCACTTAAAATTTCAAAAACCGCAATTTCTGTCGAATATCCCCAACGGGCAACCATATAACGAATGCGGTTTTTATAATGTTGAATGGCTTGTTCGTTCTCAAAAAATTGGACGGGATCAATTAACCCCAAATCTTTTCGATAACAATAACCCGAATCAATATCCCTAAAACAACCATCTTGCCCCCAAGGGGTGATGGGTGTATTAAGTGAATCGCCTGCCGCAGACCAATCCCAATACACATTGCCATACCCATTTGGGCGTTCGAAGGTGAAATGAACGGCCATGTTAAAGTGCATTTTTAAATCGAGAGTTTTGGCGGTGTCTAAAATATTATCAAACTCCCACGCATTGTGCATGCGCATGGAATAATCGCCTAATTTTTCGTACTCAATTTCCGTTTGCCAAGGACAGGCGATGTATCGAAAATAATTGGCCCCCGAATTTTTTAATTCTTTCATGGTTTCAAAAAAATTGACATACCCATTGGCAGGAATGGTGGTTGGAAACGATTGCGCCAAGCCATCTGGACGAATTGGACCCGTTAAATTTTGTCCAACTGGAAAAAAGGGTGCATTACCTTGCACAAAATACCGCCGATTTTCGCCGACTTGAACAAAACCCTTGTTGGCTGATTCAATGACCTCAAATTCAAAACTCGGAAAAACAAGGGTATCTGAACGCTTAGTAATTACGGTAATTTGGCAGGTATAAATCCCCAATTCGGTGGGGGCATATCGGAGTCGAAAAGGATGTTCGTTTTCTAATGCCTGCCAAGTGGTTCCTGTTCGTTGATACGGTTGATAATAAAACCCATTAATGCGTTGTGTTTGAACGCCACTCCCCGTTCGCTCAGTTGAAAAATGAGCAAAAACATCCATTTCTGAAGGGTTAAACGGATTGAGTTGCGTTCCGCTTTTTCGTTGAATAAAATTTTCAATCCACTGATTCAACGAATCGTTAAGAGGAATTCCAAGTTCTAATTTTTCATAACGCCCAACCTGCTGAATTGGTTCGGTTGATGTAATTGGTGAATACCAAAAAACGCTTGTATTCTCAGTGTTTTCCACAGAAAAATTCACCAAACTTTCTTGCGCATTTGCCTGAACCACCGCAGTAAAACCAAGCAGGAGCAACGCCCATTTTAACCGGATTTTGGTCAAAAACTTTATGTTAGTTAATAAAAACATGGCATTAAGATACACAGATTTTAAGATTCGACAAAAAAGAATCAATTTTGAGTGAGGTGAAAGTTAAATAGATCGTTTTTGCAAAAGGGATGCAGTGGAGCTCTCTCAAAATGGTCCTCAAGTGACCATTGGCAGGGTTCGAGTGCCTCTTTATTCGAGTTTGTTTAAATCCCCATCCATTTTGAGAAGCGGGAACGGAAGCCCGACCCCGACGATCCCGACATCCCGACAAAAAAGTCGGGTTCGTCGGGATGTCGGGGTTTTGCCCAAATAAAAAAAATAAAAAGCCCAGTGAAAAGTTTCAAAAGTAAAATAGTAGTTTTGTGAAAAGGCAACGTAAAAAATATTAACCAATGGAACTAGACGACGAAATTCACGAAAAAATAACCGAGTATTGCGCAAAAGGCGACAAACTTGCAGATAAACAAGAATTTAATGCGGCCATTGAGGAGTACAAAAAAGCCAAACAATTAATTCCTGCGCCACAATCTGATTGGGATGCAACCGTTTGGGTGGACGCTGCC
>JADZFJ010000048.1 GCA_020849935.1 Crocinitomix sp.
GCTTTTTTGTTGAGTTATTTTTTTCCGTTTGGAATTATAATTGTTTTGACTTCGGGCGGTGTTTACTTGGCGTATGAAGGAATGCACAAAATTGTTCATTTCATCGCCCACAAAAAAAAATCGAAGAAACAAATTGCCGAGGTTTTAGAAGTTGAAATTACGAATACTGAAAAAGAGAAAATTAAATCTGCCATTACCACCGATTTTATTTTGTCCGTTGAAATTATCATTATCGCTTTAGGAACTGTTTTAGAAGAATCGTTGGCTGTTCAAATTATGGTGGTAACGTTTGTGTCTTTGCTTGCAACGGTGGGCGTATATGGCATTGTCGCGTTGATTGTACGCATGGATGACGCTGGTTTGAGTTTAGTGAGAAAATCAAAAGGAAAAGGGTTTTTATTTGTGTTGGGCAATGCCCTAATTCAATTGTTGCCTTGGGTGATTAAAGTGTTGGCAGTGGTTGGAACCTTTGCTTTATTATTGGTTTCGGGAGGAATTTTTTCGCATTATATTCACTTTTTTCACGATTTATTGCCTACTTGGCCTGTCATGTTAAAAGAGTTGTTATTAGGAATTGTTGTAGGCACAATTGCGGTAATTCTACTTACCGTGATCACTAAAATGCTACCAAAGAAAAAGGCAAAAATTTAACTTGATTCGTTAAAACCCTTGTGTTTCTTGTTCCACAACGGCCTCGTTCGAATTCATGGAAACAATTAGAAGCTTGTACCCCTCTTTCCGATCAACCAAAACTAAACGTTCGTGAACTAACCCAAATTTATCTACTTCAAACGTATAACTTAATTTCACTGTGGTCAGTCCATTTTGCGTTTTTTTGCTAAAATCAAATTGTTTCGATCGATTTTTTTGCGGTCCCCAACTGTCCAATAAATTCAAGAAATTTTCCCATTCCTCAATGGTTGCGCCCCCTTCATAATCCACTAAATTATTGATGATATAATCGTAGTCCTTGGCATCTAATTTTTGGTGAAATAAATCGGCTGTTTTTTCAGCTGCCTCGGTGGAACAACTGCTGGCCAATAATAGTCCTACCAACGCGCAAAAAATGAATGGAAATTTCATATATAAAAATTAAGGTACTCACCAAATATACAAAAAATGAAAAATTAACCTCATTTTTAATCAGTTAATAGCAAATATATTTTTTTTGTAGGGCGTACCTCCCTTTCTCCTATCGTCCAAAGGGAGGCCCCGCTTTTCGCTGTAGTCCCCCCAACTTGTTGGGGGGAGCTGCCGCTTCAATCGGTTACGCAAATGTGTGGGGTATTTTAACAGGTGGTTACTCAGTGAGCACTTGGTTAAAATTTCTCAAATTCTCGCGAAAAGGATGGAAGTGGGGCTCTTTTTTGTGTTTTCCTGTCCTAAGGAAAATACAAAAAAAGCAAGAACGGACAGCCTGGTGTTCAGACATCTATGCAATAAGGCACATAGTGCTGAAATTGTAGAGGTGTCTGGACATTCGCCCAAAAAGAAATCTTTTTCATCAGATAAAAATAGGCCGCCAGGAATTCCGCTTTAAAAGATCATTTATGCAATTCAGGTAATTTTGAACCTTTTTATCCAATAATTGTATTTATTTTTGAATGACTATCTTAAAAAGGGTGAACAGATTTAAATATATCATACTAAGTGGATTAATTTGGTGTTTTTGCGTGGCGAGTTTTGCGCAGGGGCCAAGCCTTTCTCCGCACGACTTAAAAGAAAGTTATTTTGAAAAAAGAGCTTCTTTTGAACAACGATCAACGAAGGTCATTAGTCCTGCAAATCAGGAGGAATTGGATCGTATTGTCACTATCCTTGCCGAAAATGCACCAAATTCATACGAGTATCATTTGGTGAAATATGTCAACGGAAATTTTGATGCCTCCTTGGCAAATCACCTGCTGGAAGCGTATAAACTCAAACCTACCTCAACAGAAGTTTTGCGCGAAATGTTTGGCTACTATGCTATGATGAACGATCAAACCAAAACCAAAGAAATAGCATCGGTACTTAAAAATCAATACAGTACGCTCGAATTAGCTTATTACGAAAGTGTGTTTTCAACCTCTTCAGGTACCTATTATTTATTTAGCGGAGAATCGGATGCATATCCTGCGTTGGTATTACAAAGTTTGGGTAAAATTAGGAGCAATGTCACCATTATTAATTTGGATTTTTTGCAAAATGACAACTACCGCAAACGAATTCAATCGCAAGTAGGTGGATTAAATATGAAATTTATTGCGAATGAGGCTGCTTTTGTAAGTGCAATGATTAACGCCAAATCATCCACCTTTTGTGTGTCCACCACGGTTTCTCAAAGTTATTTAGGTTCGTCAGTGTCTTCCATGAACATTACCGGATTGATCTATCAAAAAGACGCCCAAGATCAAAAAGGAAAACTGCAAAAATTTTGGACTCAAGTGCAACCAACGCTGGCAAGTTTAGCATTAAGTGGCAGCAAAGAAAAGGCGCTTTACGGAAACTATCTCCCGCCTTTGCTAACCTTGTACAAATTGAAAATAATGAATAACGAGAAGGATTCAATTTTGCGAAATGGCATTGTGGCATTGGCGCAGAAAATTGGAGAAGTGGAGGCGGTGAATGGAATTTTAAGTGATTATGAGCAAATAGAATGAAGCTCTTTAGTAAAAATTATTCGCACTATAACGACGAAGACCTAATGCGCTTTTTTATAAAGGGTGATAAGAAAGCCTTTGAGCAAATTTACGCACGTTATGAGTCGTTTGTGGTGAATTTTTTTTACCGACGATTGTGGAATGATTCGGAAAAAGCAGAAGATTTTGCGCATGATTTGTTTACAAAGATCATTGACAAACCAGATGCTTTTGATCCGAGTAGAACGTTTAAAACATGGTTGTTTTCAGTGGCAAATAACATGTGTAAAAACGAGTACAAAAAACAAGAGGTAAGAAAACCAACGGGTTACGATTTGCCAGAGGGAATGGATTCGAAAGATGAAAACCCTTTGCAGGATGTTGAAATTGATAAATCAAATTTTAATGAGGCATTAAAAAAGGAATTGGATAAGTTGAATGACAAACACAGAGAAGTATTTATGCTTCGACATTTTGAAGGATTGTCCTTGGATGAGATAGGAGAGGCCCTTGAAATTAATACAGGTACTGTAAAATCAAGGTTGCATTTGGCAACCAAGACCCTTGCAGACAAATTAGAAGTTTTTAGAAAAACAATGATATGATTAAGGACATAGAAGAGATTATCAGAAGTAAATCCTACTTTGAGTTATCGAAAGAAGAACTTGAGGCGGTAAGCGAATTTGCGCAAAATGAGGAGGAGTATGTCAACATGCAATGGTTTTTGAATGGAACAATTTCGGCGGTGGCTGCCGATAAAATAACGCCTTCGGCCGATTTGAAGAAAAAAGTAATGGCTCATTTAACCGATGGGGCTGATAAAAAAGGTTTTTGGCTTAATTCGGTGGGTGTTTTTATGTTCCCCGATGGAAAACAATTTTACAAAAAACCAGGTTTTCAATTAGGCCTTGCAGCAGCAGTGGTAATCGGGTTTTTGTTTTTTGTGAATAGAGATTTTCAATCGGCTAACCTTGCGGTAAATAAAACGACAGACCAACAAATTACCCCAATTGCAACGAGTGCAGCTTTAATAGATTCGATGGAAGAGCAAGGAAATCAGAGGGAACGTTTAGACAACCGAGCAGATCAAGTGCCAAGTCCAATTATCATCGACGGTGAAGAGTCGGTTAACGATTATCAACTTGATGAAAGTCCTTTTGAAGCTTCAGATCGGGTTAGCTATTCAATTGAAGACGACGTATCTGAAAGCGAAGCTGTTTATTTATACAGTGTTGACGCTCCAGCTACGGAGGATGTTCCACAGTTTGTAGAAGATCACAAAATGGTATTAGCGGAAAGTAAGGTAGATAACTTTGCGAAAAAGGAAAAACACGATCCAGTTGAAAAAGCCGCAAAAGATGTTGTGCCAGGTACATCCGAAGGAATTGCTGCGGCGGATTACGACAAACTTACAGATAAGAATTTGGGTGCGGCGTCGGCTTCCGAAATTATTGTTCCAAAGTCAATTTATATTGACAAAACCAAAGAATTGAATCAATTTTTTTCAATTGAAAAATAAATAGGTTTCGTCAAATGAGTGTTAGGCGTTTGTGTAAGTTAGTGTTGATTTGGCATTTTATGGGGCTATCGATGTTGGTGTCCGTTGAAACTTATGCGCGGAATCAAAATATAGACTCGCTGAGAATTGAATCGTTTTTAGCAATCGATTCCTATAATTACACCACTATTGATGCCCGTCAAAAATTTTATAAAAAAGCAGATCAACTTTTTACAGGTCATGGATTTGAGGTGAAATGGTTAAAAGTGGCAGCCAAAACCGTAAAAATTTTGGAAATTGCCCATTCAAAATTTGGAGGTTTTTTTGCCCACACCAATCAAGAAATCAGGGATTTTATAAACAATGGAAATAAAGCAATTTTAGATGATTTTTTATTAAAAGTACGCTCGCTTTGGCGATCAGGCAGGGTAATTCAAGATGAGGAGGCCATGCGCTGGGATGCTCAAATGTTGTCGGACGAACAAAATTTGATAGATGGGTTTTATGAAAATTTGAGTAAAGAAAGTTTACTAATTTTGGAAAATAATCTCAAGGGAATTGCTTCGCGATTTCTTTTTAATAATCCTCGTTTTTATGGCCATATTCAAGATCAAGAAGCCAGATGGGATTTTGGAATGCGTAAAATGGGCTATCAAGTAGTACCCGAAATGATGCCTAAACCCAACCAAAATTGGGAAAATGTTCCTCTAAAAATTACCGAGAAGCACGGAAAAAAAATTGAAATTGAACAAATCCTTCGCTAAATTTCAACCCTTTGAACAATAAATTTCTGTATCTTGCCTGACTAAACAAGTAAATATAATTTCTTGACCTCATGTACGAAAAATCGTTGATTTTAGGGAAGAAATTCGAAAAATAAAGAGCATGCAAGATAAAATAAAATGCCCGAATTGTGGACATAAATTTGACGTGGAAGAAGCGTTGAGCGGGAAATTAGAAGCAGAATTCCAGGCTAAATATGAAAAAAATGTCGCCGAACAGGCCGAGAAATTTAATTTGCAAAAAACTGAATTAGAGAAAGAAAAAGCTTTGTTTGAGCAAAAAAAAGAACGTGAAAACGAACTTTTTAAAAACAGGTTAGAGGAAGGTCTTGCAAAAGAAAAGAAAAAAATCGAACAAGAAACGCTGGAAAATTTTGAGCAAAAAATAAAATCGCTTGAGGAAGAAAATGAAAAAAAGAAAACCGAAAATCGAAAATTGAAAGAGCAAGAATTGAATTTGCTGAAACGTGAAAAGGAGTTGAATGAAAAAGCGGAAGAACTTTCGCTAAATGTTCAGAAAGAATTGATGGAGAAGCAAAAAGAAATTGAAGACAAGGCACGCGCGAAAGAACGTGAATCGATGTCTTTAAAAGAAAAAGAATACCAAAAACAATTAGAAGATCAACGAAAGTTGATTGATGAAATGAAGCGGAAAGCAGAACAAGGTTCGATGCAAATGCAAGGAGAGGTGCAAGAATTGGCTTTAGAAGAACTTTTGCGCGCAACTTATCCCTTTGACGAAATTAAAGAAGTTCCAAAAGGCACTCGCGGTGCTGATTCGATTCAAATTGTCATCAATGAACGCCAACAAATTTGCGGATCGATTGTCTATGAAAGTAAACGAACAAAAAATTTCGCCAATGAATGGATTGATAAATTAAAACAAGATCAAATTCAATCCAAGGCCGATTTTGCAGTGATTGTGACTGAAACATACCCAAGTGATATGGATCGATTTGGGAAAAAGAACGGAGTTTGGATTTGTGGGTACCACGAATTAAAAAGTTTGTCACTGGTCTTGCGAGAAATGTTGATTAAATCACACTCACTTTCAATTGCTCAGGAAAATAAGGGAGATAAAATGGAATTATTGTACACGTATTTAACCAGCAACGAATTTGTACAAAACATCCAACGTATTGTCGAAAATTACGACAGTATGATTCAACAGTTAAATGCAGAAAAAAAGGCCATGTTTAAAATGTGGGCAACCAGAGAAAAGCAGATTTGGGTAGTGCAGGAAAACATCTCGTCACTCTTTGGCTCCATTAAAGGAATTGCCGGCTCGGCATTAGCAACATCGGCCATTCTTGAATTGCCAAGCAGCTCGGTGGATGAATAGTTTAAAAATTAACATCCATTATTAAAATGTTAATTCGTCGGTTGAAAATGATTTCATATCGACAAATGAAACACTTTGGCACAAAATTCGTATATTTGCAGAACTAAATAATTAACTAAAAAAAAGTAAAAATGAAAAAAATAATTATGATTGCAGCAATTGCTTTGTTAGCAGTAGCATGTAACAAAAATCAAGCAGCAGTAAAAAAATTAGATGGTACTTGGAAAGCTACCTCAGTAAAAAGTACTGAAGACGGTGTAACTGTAGAGTTAATCGGAACTTTTGTAACTTCTTACACATTTGTTTTTGATGGTTGTAAATTAAAAGCTGATGAGTTTTGTAATGTTACTTCTACCTTAGTAAGTCCTTTTGGAACTGAAACAAATGCAGACTTATACAGAGTTGTTAGCGATGGAGAGACAATCGAAATGAAAGATGACGCTTCTTCAACTACAATCAACACTGCAACAATCACAGAATTAACAAAATCTGATTGTACTTTGACAATGTCTGAAGGTACAGGAGCAGATTTAGTTACAACTGTAGTTGTTCTTGAGAAACAATAATTAACACTTTATTTTTTGAAACCGAATTGAGCAATCAATTCGGTTTTTTTTTGCAGAATTTTTTACAAA
>JADZFJ010000049.1 GCA_020849935.1 Crocinitomix sp.
ACACGATTAAAATCAACCCAATCGTACCTAAAACTGGCAAAATTGGATTTAAATCAGGGATCTCAATCCCGAAACTAGAAGATAAGAGTTTGACGCCAAATCCTAATAAAAGCAAAAGAATAACTGATGGGATTTTTGTTTTAGAGGCTGATATGTCAAATACATACGCCAAGATTAACAAAACTGAAAGGGTGATGATTATAGAAACTGTCATATAATTTAGTAAAATTAGTTTTTTTTTACTGAATTAATTGATTAATTCCCTCTTAAATGTCACAAATTCATTCCTCAATTAATTGAATTTTCAAAAAGGGAACAAAGAATTGTCTATTTACTTCGAGATTTTGAAAATCGAGACGAATAAACTACTTTTAGCCCTTAAAATTTGGTTCTATGAAATGGATGAACAGAAGACAAAGTTCGAATGTTGAAGATCGGCGAAGAATAAAAGGTGGAGGTAAACTTGCCATTGGCGGAGGATTGATTGGAATCATTGTCTTGTTAATCACGATGTTTGGGGGAGAAAATGCCCAACAATATGCCGATATGGCACAAAAAATTGGGGGCAATCAATCAACGGCAAATCAAGGAACCACTGAGGATCGGGAATTAACACAAGAAGAAATTGAATTGGGTGATTATGTTTCTACCATCTTTGCGGATTGTGAGGACATTTGGATGCGAATTTTTGAAGAAAATAATCGAACTTACGAATTGCCAAAAATGGTGCTTTTTTATGATGGTGTAAGCACAGCTTGTGGGGATGCCACATCAGATGTTGGTCCGTTTTATTGTCCAGGGGATAAAAAAGTGTACATGGATTTACGGTTTTTTGAAGAATTAAAAACCAAATATGGCGCAAAAGGTGGAGATTTTGCAATTGCCTATGTCACCGCACACGAAGTTGGACATCACATTCAAACCATGCTAGGAACTTCACAGCAAGTGCGAAACATTCAAGCAGGACTCTCTGAAAAAGAAGTCAATCGTTTGTCCGTTTGTCAAGAATTACAAGCCGATTTTTATGCAGGTGTTTGGGCGCATCACGTAAAAAAATACATGGAAATTGGGGACATCGACGAAGCATTGAGTGCTGCTCAAGCCGTTGGAGACGATGCGATTCAAAAACGAATGCAAGGAAAAGTCGTTCCTGATTCATTTACTCACGGCACATCAGAACAACGAAAAAAATGGTTTAAACTCGGTTTTGAAAAAGGAGATGTATCTTACGGAAATACCTTTGCCGAAGCGGGGTATAAAATCAGTTCATTTTAAAATTATTCATCCAGAGCTAAAGCCCCAACCAGTTGTTACTTTATTAGTGGGCAGCCCCATCTTTTTTGTAAGTAATCTTCAAAAAAAAAAATGAAAATTCGTTTATTAATTAAATCCATAATATTTAGAATACCTTGATTTTAGATATTGGTCTAAGATGAGTTTTATTTGAAAGGTCTAATTCTCTCTAAGGAGATACACATCTGCGTTTTGATAGCCATCAGTTTTGATAATTTCGAATTTTTCTCGAAGAGCTTCACGATGTTTATCTTTGCATACAAGCACTTTGTCTCCTACCTCAAAATCATCAGTATCCGTGTGTAATTCGATTTCTTGTCCAGCCTCAATCAACTTGTATTTATAAAATAAAAGAGGACCATTAAAACTCTGATAAAGAACCTTAAGTCCGTCAACATTTGTTCCATTTCCTATTGCTTGGTGGAGGTAGCGTTCATTAGCTTCTTCAACAATTTCTCCATCGTCAATCTTATTACCTTGCGATTTACTGAATCGAAAGTAGTATGGATAGAAGAATATCAATCCAACCAAAAGATATTTTACAAAAGGCTTTTGCTTGTCTTTTTGCTTTAAGACAATGTTTATCACCTCGACAATGGTGTAAGCAGATATTAATGCAATAAATGGATAAAGTGGGAGATCATACCAATACAGTTTGGTTCGGGATATACTAATAATCAGCAAATAAAATCCTACAAGCACAAAGCTCATAAAAAGAATTCGTTGTTTTTGTTCAGCAAGTTTTTGAGTGAATAAAAAAATGCTCCCAATAACAAATGCAATGAAAAAAAGAGAATACCTTTTATCGTAGAAATTTTCAATGTAAAAATATACAGATTTTTCAAATTCCTTGGCAATAGTGAATAGTCGACCTGCATCATTCGTCCAAATAATTTCAAGATATCCTGGAGACTGCATGTCTCTGAGAATGATCAATGTTAAGCTCGAGACCAAGAAAACTATGGTTCCTATAAGAAAGGGCCAGGAGACTACAAATGATTTAATCTTTTTGTAATAGATTAATATGAAAAGGAAGGCTGGTAGAAATAAAAAGGATGCATAGAGTTTAGTTGCAAAAGCCAAAGTCATGAAGATGAATACAAGAAAAATATCCTTTTTTCTTCCTTCAAGAATATACCCAATAAATGCTAAGTTACCCATTAAAAGAAAGAAGGAAAGAATGGCATCTGACTCACCAGTTCGAGAGGTATGGAAACCCACTACGCCCGCTGAACTTACAAGAATTAGCGCAACAACCCAAGCCCAAACGTAATCAAAGTATTTGGCAACAAATTTGAATGAAAAAACAATCACCAAAAAGGTTGCAAGAGCCGAAGGGATTCGAATAGCAAGCTCATTATAGCCGAGCATTTTAACACAAAGCAGTTGAAGCCAATTAGTCAAAGGCGGTTTGGTATTATATAAGTCGGGAAGTCCGTTATAATATAATGAAAAGTAATTTCCATTCTTAAGCATTTCATAGGTGTTCACGGCAACCATGGATTCATCCCAAGTTTTCATGTGAAAACTACCTAATTTGACAAACAAAACAAGAATACATAACACTGTGAGAACCGAGTAGTGAATCCAAGGCTTTGTATTTCTTTCTATTGAATTCATTGAAAGTCAAATTGACTTCGAATTTAAAAATAAATTGTAACACGTGAGTGCTTTTCGCAAAATATCGAACTAAAGATTGTGATACATTTTATTACTCCTTCGACTATTTCCGAAATATCTAACAAAAAAACAATAAACTCATATTAATAATTAAAAAAATAACATATCTTTAATGTAATTGTAAATTTCTCATGGTCGTATATATGTATTAATGCGACATTTTTCTTTACAATAATATATTTAATACATGATCATTTTTTTATTTTCAAATACAAAATTATGATTTAAGTTAATATTGATATTCGGAACTTAAAATTTATACAGTCTGTTCAATATTTGTGTTGTAAAAATTTTTAATTAAAATTAAACTTATGAATGACTCAATTCTAAAAAGGAAGTATACCTTCCTTGTTTCACTAGGCATCTTGCGACTAGAAAGATAATCCCTATTTATTTTGGTTATGTTTCTATCGTTTACATACTTTGATGTTATACATAATAAGCCAAAAGACTTCAAGGAAATTTTGAGGCCTAGTTGGTTGGGAGATACTTCACCAATGTTAGATTTCCACCACCTCCACCACACTCCCACCCCATTCTACCACTGTAAATCCTTTTCGGGTCTTTTTTAACGGCGTTAAATCTTGTTCAGGAAAGTCGATTTTGGCTGGTAAGGGTTGTGTCAACATCATCACACGAATAGTAGTTTCTGGTGATGGGGTAATTTCTATCGGAACTTGCTCTTCGTATTCCTGTCCTGCAAAATGAATCAAATTATAGGGGTTATTTTCAAGCTGCGGAAGCCAAAACATAATAAACTCATTCGCCTCTCGCCTATTTAAGCCCAAATACGCTAACTTCTCTTCCAAAAATTCAGCCGTTTCGTGTCCTGCGACAATAAAACCATCCGCTGGTACAAGCGGTTTTGATGGAATCCCCTCCCAAAAAAGCGCATAATACTCCATCCCCTTTTCATCCCATAAAGTACCGGTTGGTTCGGCGGTTACGTTCCATCCATTTTCAGGATAACTAGGATAAGTATGCGTCAGTTTTCCTTGATAATTCAATTTGACAGAAATTTCCGTTTTCTGGGTTGGATAAAGGTAAATAATAGGTTTTAATAAGACGGCTTGAACACTTTCTAACCCAATTTCGAATGAATATGCAGTAGAATTTTTAATTTCTATCACCTTGGTATAATCATTGAACCCTATTGATATCACCGCTATTTCATAAATTCCTGGTTCGACATTCTTGATCTCAAATTTGCCGTCCATATCGGTAGTAGATCCCAATACCAAGACCCCATCCTTTTTCAAGTTCACTGTCGCACCAATAATCGTTTCAGAACTTTCCAAATCAAACACCCGCCCTGTGATTCGAGCTGCATCTCCTTCTAAAATTGAACTTGATTCAATCGTAATTTTACCCGCACAAGTTTCTTCTTTCGTGACTTCTTTACTGACATCACAACTAAAAAAAGATAAGGTAAAATAGAGTAAAATGGCAAGAGGAGATTTCATCATTTGAAATTTAAGTTAATTCACGTATCGAAGATAGGTCAATTTTTGAACTAACTAAAATTTTTTACCCTTGAATTTCAAATCCTATTCAACCATTAACATCCAGCAAATCTTGGAATGGCGTAGATCATATTGCCTGAAACCGAGAGATCGAACACCTTGTCTTCAACTGAAGGTAAGATAAGTTTCCATGTCTGCCCCTTGTCTGCTGATGCATAAATTCCATCTGGATGCCCGCAAAAGAAGTTTTCTCCCATTTGAATAATCGATGAGATATTGGCATTAGGTGGTAAATCCTCTCCAATCAATTGCCAAGTTGCTCCATGGTCGAAAGAAAGCCTGATCTTTCTTGTTTCTGTGGTTGTGTTAAAGGTAATTGCTGCGAACCCATCTTGAATTGGTTCTACGTCGATTCCAACACCGCCTTCTTGAATCACCCAATTCCAATTATCACCACCGTCGGTCGAGCGCATAATCCCTTTTTCTCCAGTTGCTATCAAAACTCCATTTGATGATTCCGCGATTTTAATCACCCAACCTTCGTGATGCACTAGTTTCCATGTCTTGCCATCGTCAGAAGTTTTAAAAAGACCATGATCG
>JADZFJ010000050.1 GCA_020849935.1 Crocinitomix sp.
ATTGGTTTTAACATCACAAAAACAAAATCATCTATCCGTTAATTTATTAAGTATGAAAAAGGGGTTTTTAATTATCGTCATCATAAGTTCATCTTTCTTTAGCACATTCGCGCAAGAAAATCCATGGTTACCTAAAGGAGAAAATCCATGGGGGGAATATGAAAAAACAGAAAAATCAACGGTAGAAAATGAACCAAAAAAGGAAAATCAACCAAATGAAGAGCAACTAAAAACAAATGAACATTTAGGTTCAGATAGTCTTGTTAAATTAGAAAATTCTCTTTACGAAGAAGCGGCAACAGCATCAAGTACAGCCTATAAATGCCGAAAGGAATTTATTTTAGGCTGTGCTTTTGGAATAATTTTTCCAACGGGCATTGTTCCATGTGCAATAACGGGTGCAACAAACAACAAAAACACTTGGTAAATAAAATAGAATCAAAAGATGAATATGAGCAATTAGAGGACAAAAAGCTCAATAAAAAAATCAAACGTGCTATTAAAAATAAAAAACTCGAATCAACTTTAGCTGGTATGGCAACCGGTATTGGCACAAAATTGTTGGTAATTTACATTATTGCACTTTCTAAATTTTAGTTGGTTCCGAAAAGTTTTCATCACCTACTTCACCACTTGAATCGATTTTCGAGATCCATTTTCATCGACAAGTTGAACATAATAGATTCCTGTTGCCAGTGATTCCAACTCGTAAAAGGTTACGATCATCTCCTCTTGATTGGTATTAATTGCTACTTGGCTGGCTACTTTTTGCCCTAAAGAATTTACAAGTTGAACTTCTTTTAAGCCAGCACCAAATTCTTTTTCCAGTGTTATAGTTAATTCATTGGTGAAAGGATTTGGTCCAAACGAAAAACCTTCGGTCGCTAAATCTTCTATTCCAACGGCTACATTGGCTAAATAAGTGCGAAGCAATTCTCTTACCACGGGCAATAAGTCCCAAGAAGATTTTGAATTGTCATTATTAAAAACGGTGATGCTAATATCAAAAGCAGGGAAATACCACGATGAGGCATGATACCCCAAATCTCCACCATGCCCGTAAGCCAAATGTCCAAGGAAATGGATAGAATTTTTCATCAGACCTAAACCATATCGGTTTCCTTGAGCGCCTGGGGCAGGAATGGTTGTTTGCGCTTCTAAAAGTGTCGCAGCTGAAAGCACATCTCCCCTTAAATAAGCACGGGTCCATTTTGCACAATCTGTTGGGGTACTGTAATATCCACCTGCCGCACCGGCTATCGAGTTCAGCGACATAAATACGCTATAAAAGCTGTGTGCATCTTCAAGGTTGCCGTCTCCATCTAAATCCATCCAGATATGTGCGACAGGTCCTAAATCGGGTTCATAACTTGGAATATTAAAACTCGTTAATTCAAGCGGATCAAAAAATCGATTGCGCAATTCGGTGTAAAACGGATTTCCAGTGGCTTGTTCGATAATCATACCTAACAAAAAATAATTGGTGTTACAATACGACCACATGTCCCCTGGTGTAAAAATTGGGGGAGCCATAAAATCCTCAACGAGTTCTTCGGCGGTCCAAATACGAGACATGTCCGCGTCCATAGAATCGGATAAGTCTGGATGTCCCATCACATCGTATAATCCACTTGAATGATTCAATAATTGTCGAATGGTGATGTTTGGATCGATGAAAGGCATGGTGGGTAACCACGTATGCAAACTGTCATCAATCGTCAAAATTCCTTCTTCAGCCAAGCTCAAAATACATGCTGAAGTAATTGTTTTGGTGACACTGCCAATGAGGTAGCTATCTTCTGTGGTCACAGAAGTAATTCCTGAAGATTGCCCAACCGCATGCGACCAAATACTTCCGTCAGCCGTTTGAATTGCGGCACTTAACGACTTCGTATTGACCACAATTTTCATACTGTCTAAGGTTTCATCGAGCTCGGTTGCCAGCGGCGCAGGCACTTGAGCAAATGCAGTTTGGAATAAACTCACGAGTACCAGTGAGCAAATGATGGCGTATAATTTTTTCATATCTTAACAATTAATTAGATAAACCAAATGTACACCCTTCATGCAAGCTAGGTTTGTCGTAAACTGCTAATTTGTTTTGATTCGTTGCTTTTCTTCGTCTGATGCGCTGTAGTTTCTAGCGTTCAATGATTTTCCTTTGTTGAATCGATATGTAAAACTTACCTGAACCACACGGGTATCTAATTCACTTAACCAATTGGCAGACGAGTTTTCGATGTTTCGGATATCTCCTCCCGGACGGTTGCTAAAAAACAAGTCAGACACATTGAATTTTAAGGTTCCTTGTCCTTTTAAGATTTTATAGGCCATCCCAAAACGAGCCTGAGCAACAGGGATGGTTAAGAATTGTCCAACAAGAATCCGCGATTGATAAGAAGCGGCGATTTCCATGGTTAGATTTTTTGTCGCTGTAAAAATAAATGTTGGGCCAAGATAGATATACCATTTTTCTTCATCCAGCGGTTGGTTGTAAATAATAGAGGAGTAAGCAATGGATTTTACTTCAGAATAATATTGAAAATTGCACCATTTTGCCAATTTTAAGTCACCACTTATATTAAACCCATATACAATTTGTTGACTGAAATTACCAGGTCTACTGTAAAAAACACCATTCACTTGCTCATTCGTTTCGCCAATTAAATTGGTGACAAAACTGTAATCGGCCCCTACGCTAAAGGAGTTTTTAAAGGAATAAGCCCCTTCAATGACATACGAAAAAGTTGGTTTCAAAAATGGATTTCCGCCGTATAAGGTATATGCGTCTAAAGGGTAGGTAAAGGGATTCATGTCATCGTAATTCGGGTAATTAATTCTTCTCCCTGCCGAAAAAACAAAATTGTGATTCCGAAGACTATCAGGTGAATAACTTAAAAATGCCGTAGGGAACAGGCTTGAATACACAACACTGAAAGATGAATCAGAAATTAAAGGGTTACCAAGTTGATTGCCATTCATTTGGATGCGTTCACCTCTTAGGCCAAGTTGAACGGCTAGTTTAGTCCATTCGCGGGTATAACTTACGTACGCAGCGTTGTTGTTTTCATTGTATTTAAACCGATTTGAAAAAACGTAGTTTGGAGTTAAGACCCCATCCAATGAATCGGAGAAATCGGCAATATTATCGGTGTTCACAAAAGATGTTTTAAGCCCAAACTCCCACTTATCTTGATGCTTTGAAGGAATTGCAAAATCGAGCCGAGCTGTTTTTACCGAAATGGTTTTAGGTAATTGTGAAATTAGATTTTGAAAAGACAAAAGTGAGCCATCTATCGAATCCGTTCTATTTATAAGGCGTTGATCAATGGTAGAAGAATAGTTCAAATAATCGGCGTTAAAGCTTAACATTTTACCTAACGAATCAATAATGTAAGTGTAATTGGTGTTAACAGAAACATTTTTCCATTTAGTGTCGGTGCTTGTAAACGCATCCACTTGGGCATAAGGCGCATTGTTTGGATCCAAAATTTCTGCGTAATTCGATACTTGTGTAAGCAAAGGATTGTAGAATCCAGAAACAATGACACCAAAGGTAGATTTGTTGGTGGCATACCAATCGCATCCAAGCTTTAAACTTCTGCCGCCATATTGTTTTTTAATGTAAGAGTTTTGTTCAAATCCAGACACATAATTTCCAGCATCGTCATAATAATACCGATTGATATCAAGATCCTGATAAGAATTGTTTTCAGACCAAGCCATTGCGCTAAAAAAATTGAGTTTGTTTAATCGATAGTTCAAATTCAATGAATTGTTAGTTCGGTAATATCTTCC
>JADZFJ010000051.1 GCA_020849935.1 Crocinitomix sp.
GGATCAATTGGCAAAACAATTTCTAGCCAAAAAAAGCTACGGACACATTTTAGAAGCCCAATTTGCCACCTTTAATCCAACCGAGGTAGAGGCGATAATTTTAAACCGAAATCTAAACGAAATATACTGTTCGTCGCAAAACGTTACGCAAAACGACCTGTCAGAACTCTTGGCCTATTCGTTCCAATACGGCGTCAATGTGCATGTCGTTTCCGACAATCAATCCGACGAAAAAACCGAAGAGGACACCGAAGAAATTCAATTAGAATATTCCGAAATCGAATTGGTCAATTATCCCTTAATGGATCAAAAAAACCTACTCATCAAACGCGCTTTCGATTTACTATTTTCCTCTTTAGTCATTCTAACCATTTTATCTTGGTTAATTCCCCTCATGGCCATCATCATCTTAATCGATTCGCGAGGCCCCATTTTTTTCAAACAACCACGTGCCGGCCGAAATGGAAAATACTTTATGTGCTTAAAATTACGGTCCATGGTCGCCCATGCAGGCAACAAACAAGCCACTAAAAACGACCCTCGAATTACCCGTGTTGGGCGCATCATTCGCAAATTAAGCATCGACGAATTTCCGCAATTTATCAATGTATTTCGGGGGCAAATGTCCGTCGTTGGGCCACGTCCCCATGTCAAAGAATTAAACGATAAATACGATGCCCGCATCAATAATTACACCGACCGTATTTTGGTCAAACCCGGCATCACAGGCTTATCCCAAATCACTGGCCACCGCGGCGAAACCAACGGCACCACCTCCATGGCAAACCGCATCCGAATCGATATCCTCTACCTCCGCAGTTGGACCTTACTTTTAGACATCATCATCATCTACAAAACCGTGATCGATGTCCTTTTTTTCAAAAGTAAAAATGCTTATTAAATTTTAGTTAGTTATAAAGCGCCTTTTCCCGCTAGTCGCTTTAGTTGGCTTGCAAAAACCATTTCATAAATCCGTTTTCCATGTTTTCATAAAATCAAAATGGCAAATGGTTATTCAATTGCTTTTAGCTGCGCCAAGCTGCCGCTTTTATCGGGGGCGGAAGATGAGGTTTGAGTTTGAGGTTGGAGTTTTGAGATTAGTTCAATCTATTTTTGGCGTTAATTGAAGTTTATTTTAACGATCAACTGAATTTTAATTTTTCTGTGAACCATTCAAAGCAATTAACTTATCAATTGTATTTTTAAGCAATGTAATCTGCTCGTCTTTCTCTGCTAACAAACGCTCATAAAGCTCATCGTTTTTAATATTTAAGGTAGCAATTACCGAAGAACTTTGGTTAAAAGTATTGTCATGTATATTAAACTTCAAATCTTCTGACGAACGCAAACTTTCCATATCAACAGCTAATATTTCACTAATTTTTTTCAACCGATCTTCAGAAATTTTATTTTTTCCACTTTCCAATTGTGCGTATGCCGATTGTGAAATTTTCAACGAATTAGCCATAAATTCTTGAGTCAAATCGGCATTTTCTCGTAATTTTCGTATTTTTAAATTTGTACGCATAAAAAATTTTATAAGTCAAAAATAGTAAATTATAAGTGAATAATTATAATTTAGAAGTAGTTTTATTTGTTTTAATAAAAAAACTTATATAACATTGTGCCAAGACCAAACTACCCATTCCCTATATGTAGTTTATTTGTATTGTACCTATTTTTGTTTCGATTTATATTGAACCTAAAATTGTGATTTTTTTTGAGCAAAAATTAAAGAGAGGCACTGCAATGCCTCTCCCTTAGTCGCAACCAATCATTTTTGCAGATTTGTTGGCTTGTGCACCTTGACATCCGTAGGATGCTGAAAATGCGTTTGTAAAGGTATAAAAATTTAGAGTAAGCAAAAAATAATACCTTATAAAATGAAAACAAAATTTGAATCTTTAAATTCAAGAAAAATGGATTTAACAAATGTGGTTGGCGGTTTGAGCCAAGAAGCTGCTAATGCGTTAAACAACCTGCAATGGTTGACACGTACAAATGTACACATGGGTGCCACAGACCACACGCCAGCCAATATTGCTATTGGTAATGATCCTTTCGGAGATCTTTCAATGGACTCTAATGCTCCTCAAGGAGGTTAGTTAAATTGTTTGCTACAAATAGTGACGCCGTTTCAATTATGGCGCGCTGTTTGTAGTTTCTATTTAATAATGTGTCTGTTATGAAGTTATATTACTTGGTTTTTATTTTTTTTACTATATCAATCTCCTTTGCACAAAATGTTCAATTGGCTATTAAAGACTCATCAAATCAGCCAATATACGGTGTGATCGTCTACAAAAATTCGGTAAAGATTGGTACATATTTTTCTGATGTTATTTCGTTCGACGCAAAAATGAATGACACAATCCAAGTTAAATCTAATTTTTATGAGGATTATCAAGTAATTATAAATGAGGCTAATTTTGCCAATGACACATTAAAAATGATCATTAAATTAACACCTAAGACTAGGCTACTGAATGAAGTAATAATTCTTGCCAAGGAAACAAATACATACTACGACGTTCAAAATAGCTTTGTTATTGACTATTACCCTTATGGCGATTTATGTTTTTATACAACCAAAGAAAAAGGGGAACGTTATTTACAATTAAATCGTGGTGAAACGGTAATACATAAAGTCAAGATCAATTTTTCCTCAACTGAATTTTTTTTGGATATTTTTGGGAATTTTCATTTACTTTCCAAAGACTCTGCCTATCAAATTTGGTCAAATGAAGCGCAATTAAGTTGGCTAAACCCAATTTCGTTGGATGTATTTAATCAGCAAATTTTACCCTTAGTTGGAAAAACTGACAGTTGTATTTTCATTCAGAAAAAAGAACTTGCAAATAAATTCTATTCCGTCAATTCTTTAAAAAATGATACTTCAATCGTTTGCTATAACACATTTGACAAGATTGCATATCAAGTAGCTAAATCACAAGAAATTAAAATAATAAACATGTATTACGCC
>JADZFJ010000052.1 GCA_020849935.1 Crocinitomix sp.
ATCAACAATCTCAATAATAGTTGGTTGCACCTTTTCTGGATGCACAATCGCTTCCAATTGCGCCAACCGATTGTCTGGAACAGTAATTACCCCAATATTAGGTTCAATCGTACAAAACGGAAAATTTGCCGCCTGCGCTTTCGCATTGGATAAACAATTAAACAACGTCGATTTCCCAACATTTGGCAAGCCAACAATTCCACATTTTAAAGCCATTTACTAAATTTTAGGGCAAAGATAATCCTTTCTTTAAAACCTCCGTAAATCCAACAGATTAAAATTATTTTTCTAAGTATTTGGGCAAATCCCCCCAACAAGTTGGGGGCACCGGGCTTCCCGTTCCAAATCCTCATCCCCAATGTAATTGGGGACTGCGGGTTTTCCACTAAAATCCCTTTTGCAAAAAAAATCCAACTTATTCCATATAATCTCAGCCTTTCAATCATCGATAATTAGGTCAATCACTCAACCCAATTTTTTCAGCTAAAAATTTATGTCAACGGGTTCTTTACCCGACTTGTAATACTCGCACTTACCAAGGCCAATGGACTCGCCGCTACGGGTTCAAAAGTAATTACAATATTATCTCCTAACTTCACGATTTCTCCACCAGCAGGACTATGTTCTTTAATTTTCCCTGTTTCAACGCTGTCTGCAAATGAATAGGTAAAACCTAAAAGAGTAATTAAATTAATCGTAGCCGCATCCATTTGTTTGCCTTTCAAATCAGGTACTACGCGCATTTCAGCCACTGCCGCTGGTGGCGGAACCGGAACAATTTTAAATTTCAACTTTGCAACAGCATTCGCGGAAATTCCAAATCGGCTAACATTTCCTGCGTTAATTGGCGTTGCCATTACCGTATGTTTCGCCACTGGTTGACCAGAAACTGGGCTTGTCGTAGAATTACTTAGGGTCATTGACAAAGAAACTTGCGCCTCCACATCCGTTTCAGGAATCACATAAAAAGTAGGCTGATATCCAATTTCTAGTACCAATTGAATCATTCGCTGCTGATCAGGAGTTCTGTCAGCCGCGTTATCTTCACGGTAAATTTCTAAGGTTTGTTGCAACGAACCTTCATCTAAAGCCGCTTGTGCTTCTCCAACACCTCTACCAATTGATGAGATTAATTCCCCTAAAGGATTGGCTAATAATTCACTAAATATGTTAACTGGATTATCCATGTTTGCTAAAAATTACAGTAATTAAATCATTGAGTTGCGCAGGCGTATTTGCCGCAGGACTTTGTTTAAACGATTGCCCATTTGGCACACTTAAATTACTTTGATACACTTCGTTTAAGCGTAAACCTTGGCTGCTCAAAATGCGTCTAACCGCGGTTTCAGTATGACCAATTAAATTTGGAACGTTGCCCGGGGTTGTACCAATAAAATTATTTTCAACCACGTCAAACGATAATTCGCTCATCATTTCGGAATTTACACCCTCAGCGGTATCTTTACTTAATAATTGAACACTTGTCACCCCTTCGGTATCACGTGTAACAAAGGTTTTGATTTTAAGCGAGATGTTCGATAATTTATACGCACCCTCATTTTTGCTTTTTGCCACGTCAATTTCACTGACAATATTTGAGTAAAACGTTTTAATTGGTAACGGGCGTTCATCAAAATTAATATCTCTACTTAATTCTTCATTCATTGCTTCGAGGTCAGAAATTCGAGAAGTTAGGATATCTTTTTCAAGAATAACGGCAGCAATTGCGGCTTCTTTCTCTCTTATAATCGCCTCTTTGGCAATTAAATCTTTACTCAACACTTCAAGACCAGCACCACAAGTCGCGGCATCATCTTCTCCTTTAGTCACCGCTAATTCTAATTCGGTAATCTCCTTACTCAATTCATCCCGAACAACTTCCAAATCGGCTGTTCTACTGGTAAGGGCCTCAATTTCTTTTTCAGATAAACTTAACGCTTCATCATATTTCGCCATTTCAAGTTTTGCATCTTCCAAAGTCACCATTAATTCTTCTCTAACAGCAGAAATCTCAGCCAAAGCATCTTCTTTTTCAACAATCACATCTCGCACCACTTCAAGTTCAGCCATTACAGCTCCTTTATCCTTTTCAACCACTTTCATGGCGGTTTTCATGTCCTTAATGTCCTTTTTGAAAGCCGCAATATCCGCTTTCATTTGGCGAATTACCGTATCTTTTTTAGTATTGTCTGCCTTCACTTTCACTAACTCTTTTCTAAGTTTTTCAAGTTCTAGCGTCAAAGCTTTTACCTCATTCGTCAATCTTAAAATTTCCTCTTTATTTAAAGCTTCGTTTGCCAAAAGTTTTTCAATTTCAGCATTTCGTACTTCAATCTCTTTGTTTAAACTTGCAATCACCTCCGTTAACCGCAGAATTTCAGCTGCTTGTTTTTCAAGGTCAGCATTCTTTGTTTTTAATTCATTGGCAAGTTCAGTTATTTTTTTCGCACACAAGGCCGCGTCTGACTTAAGTTTCTCAAATTCTGCCTTCCGAGCCTTAATTTCATCGTTTAAAGACAAAATAGAATCTTGTAAAGCCAAATTTTCTTTGTCAAGAAAGTCGATTTTTGCCAAATATTCGAGTGCTCTGGCCGGTGAAACACCCGAACTAACAAGCGCATGTGTTTTACCAAACACTTTTCCAGGAAAGTCAGCTTTGTCAATCAACCAACGTTCTCCAAAACTTATGATCAAAGACATTTCTTCTTCAATAAGATCCGTGTAAAAGAAGTCCATCGGGGCAATTAACTCAACCACTTCAGCTTGGTAAATCGGAAGGGTAGGAATAATTCGCACCAAAGGTAAATTGTTGGTTTTAATTAAATTAATGAATGGAACAACTGCTTTTGCTTTCGATGAAGTTTTTATCAAAGACGTCATTCTGCCATCAACCATGTTGGTTAATTGCAATTCCTTCCATTCAAGTGAAAGTTCGTCCAAATATTGAATGGCAACTTCCATGTCATTGACAGGTGTGCCATCTGCATTATTGAGGCCAAGTATAAAACTTATATTTTTAACTAATTCGAGTGCCATAGTTTTATAATTTGCTGATTGCAGTTGATGAAAAAATTGTCCCGCTATTTGCCACTAAAATGACCGTTTTACCCGATGCATAATCCCCTAAATTCATGGTTACCATGGCAGTAAATTCGCCTGTAGGATTGGTATAACCTTCCTTTATATCAAATACTGGTGGAGATGACAAAGCAGAACCATTCATCGCCAAAGTGGTCGCCTCGTCATAATTTAATTCAATTTTTTGACCAACCACGGGTTCGCTTGTGGCTTGAACTAGTGAAACTACAATTTTAAAAATACCATCTGAAACATATTCAGACCGTGTTCCTAAATAAACTTGCGGCAGTCCTTCAT
>JADZFJ010000053.1 GCA_020849935.1 Crocinitomix sp.
AACCATTATAATAAGGATTATAACCGCAGCCCCAATTGGAATAGCCCCAATATCCGTTATAACCATTCCATGGATTGTAAGCCCAATCACTCCAATATCCATAACCATAGCCATAGTAATTATTGTAAAAATAAGGATTCGTGTACCAATTGTGGTAGTTATAAAAACTGTAATTTGTCCAACCCCAATTATTATAATAGATGCCTGGGCGATTCCATCCATATCCAAAGTAAGGATCATAATAACCACCACCTACATTATAATTAGTGATATAGACATTTGATCCATTAGTTGCCGATCGCTTGTTTTGATTCCCCCAATAAATTCCACTGCTGTCCACCTCAACATTATATGCTTCTTTATTATTCTTGATATAATCAGCATAACCAAGATCTTCATTTGCCTCAACAGGCTTTTCAACGACGACTGCCGTGTAGACATCATCATAAACTTCTTTATTGCTCACGCAAGAAGCAAAAAAGACTACGGGTAATAAATATTTTAGCGTTTTCATGTTGTTATCGATTGGAATGGATAAAACTTATAATTACATTTGCTTTCGAATTTTAAAGTTACAAAAATTATACCAAAAATGTCAGAAAAAATCACTTCGCGAAAAGAAGATTATTCAAAATGGTATCTTGATGTTATTAAGGTCTCCGATTTAGCGGAAAACGCAGAGGTTAAAGGATGTATGGTTATTAAACCGTATGGCTTTGCTTTGTGGGAAAAAATTAAAGATGAATTAGACCGCAGATTTAAAGAAACTGGCCATCAAAACGCCTATTTCCCTTTGTTGGTGCCCAAAAAATTATTTGAAGCCGAAGAAAAAAATGCGGAAGGATTTGCAAAAGAATGTGCAATTGTTACGCATCACCGTTTAAAAAATGACCCGGATAATAAAGGAAAGTTAATTGTTGATCCAACATCAAAGCTTGAAGAGGAATTAATTGTTCGCCCTACAAGTGAGGCAATTATTTGGAGTACCTATAAAAAATGGATTCAATCTTACCGTGATTTACCTATTTTAATTAACCAATGGGCGAATGTGGTGCGATGGGAAATGAGAACACGTCTATTTTTACGAACTGCTGAATTTTTATGGCAAGAAGGGCATACCGCCCACGCCACTAAAACAGAAGCGATTACCGAAGCAGAACAAATGCTAGAAGTGTATGCGCAATTTGCTGAAAATTTCATGGCAATGCCAGTTATTAGAGGAATTAAATCTGAAAGCGAACGTTTTGCTGGGGCAGATGAAACGTATACGATCGAAGCGATGATGCAAGATGGTAAAGCTTTACAATCTGGTACTTCCCATTTTTTAGGACAAAATTTTGCCAAAGCATTCGATGTTAAATTTTCAGATCAAACTGGAAAACAAGAATATGTATGGGCAACTTCTTGGGGCGTGTCCACTCGATTAATTGGTGCCTTAATTATGTCTCATTCAGATGATTTAGGGTTGGTATTACCTCCAAAATTAGCGCCAATCCATGTGGCGATTGTTCCTATTTATAAAGGTGAAGATCAATTAGAAATCATTAAAGAAAAAATCAACCCTATTATTGCGGCTTTGCGGAAATTAGATATTTCGGTCAAATTTGATACAGATGATCAAAAACGTCCAGGATGGAAATTCGCAGAATATGAAGCAAAAGGGGTTCCGGTGAGATTGGCAGTTGGAATGCGGGATTTAGAGCAAAATCAAATTGAAGTTGCGCGCAGAGATACGCAAGAAAAACAAACTATTTCAATTGATTCAGTCGTGGAACATATTCAGCAACTTTTGATTGATATTCAAGAAAACCTCTATCAAAGAGCATTAAAAAGACAAACTGAACATACGCAAAAGGTCGATACGTACGCCGAATTTAAAGAAAAATTGGAAAAAGAACCTGGCTTCTTTTTAGCGCATTGGGATGGAACTGCCGAAACGGAAGAACTTATTCAGCAAGAAACCAAAGCAACTATTCGTTGTATTCCTTTAGATGGAGAATTGGAAGAAGGCAAATGTATGGTAACCGGCAAACCATCTACGCGACGTGCCATCTTTGCTAAAGCCTATTAAGATGAAAACAAAGGACATCACGCCAGATTTGAAAAAGGACCAAACGTATTTAGTAAATCTCTTAAACGAGAAGACTAGTCTAAAGTTAGATATTTACCAAAATACGATTCAATGGTTTAATCAATTTAAAATCGAACTAAACAATTGTGTCGAATTAATAAAAAAAGAAGTAACGGACGAAAGAATTCGTTTGCGGGTGGTTGAAGTTGGCGAAACGGAAACACAATTATTTATTGGAAGTGACGTCTTAATTTTTAGTATGCATACCAATGTCTTTCAATTGGACAAAGAAAACTACGCCAGTCAAACCTCGTATGTGAAAAAAAATCCGATGAACGCTTATTGTGGCATCATCAATGTGTATGACTTTTTAGCGGATTCGTATGAATTTAATCGTTCGTATGACGTTGGTTACTTGATCACCCGAATTTTTATTAACCGTGAAAATCATTTCTTAATGGAAGGGAAAGGAAAACTAGGGTTAGTTTACAAAGATTTTATGCATCAAGTGCTCACAAACGATATAATTAAGGACATAATTATGAAGGTGAGTATCCACGGATTAGACTTTGACCTCTTTACGCCACCTTATGAGACCGTTCAAACTGCTACAGTGCAAGATTTACAAAGCATGAACTACAGCTCTAAACTAAAGACAGGCAAACGATTAGGGTTTAAATTTGAATCGCAACAAAAGATTACGTAAAAAAAATAATCTATTTTTTTGTAGTTAGAGAATTTAGAATTATATTTGCACTCCAATTTTGAAAGTAAGGACTTTTAATTTTGGAAAACGGCCCATTCATCTAGTGGTTAGGATGCCAGGTTTTCATCCTGGAAACAGGAGTTCGATTCTCCTATGGGCTACAAAAATTTGGTAAAGAAAATAATGACTTTATCAGGTAAATTGAAAGCAAAATAAAGTTTATACTAAAGAATTATGGCAAATCATAAATCGTCAATTAAAAGAATTAGATCAAATAACGCGAAACGTTTGCGAAATAAATATCAGCACAAAACAATGCGTAATGCGGTTAAAGTTCTGAGATCAACAACTGATAAAGCTGAAGCAACAACATTGCTTCCTAAAGTTTCTTCGTTGATTGATAAATTAGCGAAAAGAAGTGTTATCCACAAAAATAAAGCGGGTAACTTAAAATCAAGCTTAACAATACTTGTAAATAAATTATAATTTATTTTACTCTATTTTTAGTTAAGGTCTGATGCACAACGCGTCAGACCTTTTTTCAGTTTATATAGTTACGTTCCATGGAATTTTTTCTTGATCCTTCTTGGCAAAATAAATTAGCAGATACCTTGTCTCAACCTTATTTTGATGCGTTAAAAAAGAATTTAATCAAAGCCTATTCGGAAGAAGACATTTGGCCC
>JADZFJ010000054.1 GCA_020849935.1 Crocinitomix sp.
AGGTCACGCCGACTTTGGTGGTGAAGTTGAACGTGTGTTGAACATGGCAGATGGTGTTTGTTTGTTGGTGGATGCTTTCGAAGGTCCAATGCCACAAACTCGTTTCGTACTTGGAAAAGCGTTGGCTTTAGGTTTGAAACCACTTTTGGTAATCAATAAAGTGGACAAAGAAAACTGTACACCTGAAGAAGTTCACGAAAAAGTATTTGATTTAATGTTTGAGTTAGATGCTAACGAAGAACAATTGGAATTTAACACCATTTATGGTTCGGCTAAAAATGGTTGGATGAGTACAGATTGGCAAAAACCAACCACTAAAATCGAACCGTTATTGGATGAAATTTTAAATTATTTCCCACCTAAAACATTCGAAGAAGGTACAACTCAGATGTTGATCACTTCGTTAGATTATTCTTCGTTTGTTGGACGAATCGCAATCGGAAGATTGACGCGTGGAACGGTTGTGCCAAATCAAAACATCACCCTTGCTAAACGCGATGGAAGTATGGTTAAATCAAAAATAAAAGAAGTATTTGTTTTTGATGGTTTGGAAAAACGAAAAGTTGAATCTGTTCAAACGGGCGATATTTGTGCAATCACAGGAATCGAAGGGTTTGAGATTGGCGATTCAATCTGTGATTTTGAAAATCCAGAAGCATTGCCTACCATCAATATCGATGAGCCTACCATGAGTATGCTTTTTACCATCAATGATTCACCTTTCTTTGGTCAAGATGGTAAATTTGTAACTTCTCGTCATATTCACGATCGTTTAGAAAAAGAATTAGAGAAAAATCTTGCCTTAAAAGTAGCTAAAAGTAATTCAGCAGATAAATGGGACGTTTTCGGAAGAGGGGTCATGCACTTATCGGTTTTATTAGAAACTATGCGCCGTGAAGGGTACGAAGTTCAAGTAGGGCAGCCACAAGTTATTTTCAAAGAAATTAACGGTGAAAAATGTGAGCCTATTGAAGAGTTAACCATCGATTTACCGGAAGAATTTTCTGGAACAGCCATCGATCACGTAACACGTAGAAAAGGGGAGATGACAAGCATGGAGCCAAAAGGCGCTCGAATGATTTGTCGTTTTAAAATTCCTTCACGTGGGATTATTGGTCTTAGAAGTTTGATGTTAACGCAAACTGCTGGGGAGGCCGTAATGACACACCGTTATGTTGGATATGAGCCTTATAAAGGTGATATTCCTGGACGTTTGAATGGTTCATTGATTTCAATGGAAAAAGGTTCAAGTGTTCCGTTTTCATTGCACAAATTGCAAGAACGTGGAAAATTCTTTATCGATACCAACGTAGATATTTACGAAGGACAAGTAATTGGTGAAAATACCCGATCTGGTGATTTAGTGGTGAACGTAACGAAAACGAAACAATTAACCAACATGAGAAAATCAGGGACAGACGATAAAATGAAAATCGCTCCGCCTAAAACGTTCTCATTAGAAGAAGCACTCGAATACATCCAAAAAGATGAATACGTTGAAGTTACGCCTTCTACCATTCGAATTCGTAAAATTTTCTTAAAAGAAACCGAACGTAAACGTTTACCAGGATAGTTAAAAAATCTTCACCTGCGGTAAAGTTCAATGGTAATTTTATCGCGGGTGTTTTTAATTTTTTTTGCACCGAAAATTCAACCCAAAAACTTATTTATCTGCAATTAATCTTCCAACCAAAAATAAATTGTTCAAAAGCTTGTTAATAATATTCAATCACGAATGAGTAATTACTGTCAGATAATTCTACATTTGTTTAAAGCGTAAATTGATTTCTATGTTTGATGAAGAGGAAAATGAAGAAGACGACGGTTTATTTGATGCAAGGTTTCACTCAGAACTAGAGCGTTTTGAGCAAATGTTGTCAGAAAAAACGGTGGTGTATTTTGATGCAGAAGTGTTAGAACAAATTATCGAACATTTTATCATCAATAATCAATTAAAAAAGGGATTAAAAGCGGTGAATTTTGGAAAAAAACAACACCCTTCTAATTCTGTATTTGACCTAAGAAAAGCGCAAATTTTATCTACTTCTGGGCAATTAAAAGAGAGTTTGTTGATTCTTCAAGAAATTGAAAAATCAGAACCTTATAATCCAGAAGTTTATATTACTAAAGCCAGTGTTTTTAGTCAATTAAGAGATCATTCCAACGCAATTAAATATTTTGAAAAGGCCATCGAACTTTCCGAAGAATTTGGGTATCAGGAAGAATTGGAAGAAATTCGGTTTGATTTGGCAATGGAATACGAAAGTATTTTGAACTTTCAAAAAGCCATTAAAGTTTTTGAAGAAATTTTAGCAAAAAACGAGCAAAATGAAGCGGCGATTTACGAAGTCGCTTATTGTTACGAACGCACGGGAAATTTTGATAAATGTATCGAGTATTACACTAAATACATTGATAACAATCCATACTCTTTCACTGCTTGGTACAATTTAGGAAATATCTATTTCTTAAAAGAAAACATTGAAAAAGCTATTTGGGCCTACGATTATTCGATCATTATTAACGAAGATTTTGCTTCGGCTCATTTTAATTTAGGCAATATTTACATGCAAACACAAGCCTATGACAAAGCGCTTGAATCGTATTTAAAATGTGCCGAAATTGATGGGAATGATGGACTTACCTTGAGTTATCTAGGCGAAGCCTACGAGCGACTTGAGCGGTATGACGAGGCCATGGAATATTATCAAAAAAGTAAAGA
>JADZFJ010000055.1 GCA_020849935.1 Crocinitomix sp.
CTATTACTAATTCCATTTTAATTTTTTCTTCCTGTTAAGGTACAACAAAAGTATTTAGATTGTTCAAATAATCAAATATTTTTTTGTTTAATTAACGTTTTTTAAATTATTAATTTGATTCGAGTTTAACAAAATATAAATTTCATCTGTTCAAATTTTTCTCTTTTCTGAAGAATTCGTCAAAAATTCTTAGACTTTATGCTACCAAATTTGTCTACCATTAATTAAATCACTTGCTGTATTTCGCAGAGGGATTTATAATAACCATTGGCTTCAATTAATTCTTGGTGATTGCCACGTTCGACAATTTCACCGTTTTTTAAGACAATGATTAAATCAGCGTTTCGGATGGTGCTTAATCGGTGCGCAATGACTAGAGAAGTATGGTTTTTCATTAAATTCTCGAGGGCGTCTTGTACTAATTTTTCAGATTCAGTATCCAAGGCAGAAGTGGCCTCGTCTAAAATCATGATTGGTGAATTTGCTAATACCGCACGGGCAATACTGATTCGTTGTTTTTGACCGCCAGAAAGTTTATTACCTCGATCGCCAATAATGGTGTCGTAGCCTTTTTCTAATTGGAGAATGAACTCGTGTGCATTGGCCACCAAGGCAGCGTTGATAATTTCTTCTTCGGTGGCATTTGGTTTGCCAAAGGAGATATTATTTCGGATGGTGTCGTTGAATAAAATGGATTCCTGGGTCACAATGCTCATCATTTTACGCAAATCCTTTTTTCGGAGTTGTTTAATGTTGATATTGTCGATCGTAATTTCTCCACCAATAACATCGTGAAACCGTGGAATTAAATCAGAAATGGTTGATTTACCACTTCCAGATTCTCCAACTAACGCCACTGTTTTTCCAATTTCTAAATTAAATGAGATGTTTTTGAGAACAGGTTCTTCACCATACGCAAACGTCACATTTTTAAATTCGATTTTGTCTGTAAACTCCGTTTTTTCAACTGGATTTATTGGGTCTTCAATTGGATCTTTTATCGAGATGATTTCATTCACACGATCCAAAGAAACCTCTGCTTTTTTCAGGTAAGTGAGCGCACTGGCGATGCTGCTAATTGGTCGTAAAAATTGAGAAAACACGATGATAAATGCGATGAACTGATCCCCTGTCATACCTCCATCTTCTTGCAAAATTAATTTTCCACCATACCAAACAATGGCAATTAAAACAGCCGCACCAAAAAATTCGTTCAAGGGCGAAGCAAGGTCTTTTTTTCTAAACGTACGGGTGATTAAATTTTGATGGTGATTATTCTTCACGGAAAAGCGATCGACCGCCGTTTTTTCTGCACCAAATGCTTTGATAACACGAATTCCACCCAAACTTTCTTCAATGGTTGAAACCAATTCACTCATTTGTTCTTGTCCTTTTTGGGAAGTTCGTTTTAAACTTTTACGAATTCTTGAAATTGCAAAGGCACTTATGGGCAATAAAATCAGCGAGAAAAGGGTGAGTTTTGGACTCCAATAAAAGAGTACCGCTAAGTTGATGATAATGGCAATGGGCTCTCTAAATACTAGTTCTAACGTGGAAACCACTGCAATCTCCACCTCATTCAAATCTGCCGTAAGTCGTGTGAGTAGGTTCCCTTTTTTCTCCTCCGAATAAAAAGATAAATGCAAGTGCATCGAACGCTCGAAAAGTTTTTTTCTCAAATCGCGAACCACCGCCATGCGCAGGTAAGACTGATAATAAACAGCGGCGTATCTGAATAAATTTTTCAAGAAAAACGCAATCAAGACCGAAATACAAACAAATTTCAAAGCACCAAGTTCACCTGCCTCTTGCACATAATCGTATTGTAAAAACTCGAAATATTCACCAAAATAGGAGAAAAGATTATCTCTATTTTCCCATAATGGTTTTAAAACAACCTCTTGAACTTCATCTGAACTTGAACCAAAGATGATTTTTAAAAATGGAATAAATAAGACCAATGAAATCAAATTAAAAATCACAAACAAAAAATTGCTGAAGATGACCAAGAAGGTATCTCGTTTGTAGATCTTTGTTAATTTAAATAATTGTATCAGTCCTTTCACAGGCAACAAAAGTAGGATTGAAATTGGAATAAAGAAAATAAATTTGATTTGTTTTAGGATAAGTGAGTGTGGAACTGCTTTTATTTGAGGAGTATTTTGCTTGTTTACCAGTTTGAAAACCTATTTTTCACAAGGATTTATTACCTTTGCACTATGAGTTCGATTAGACAAAAAAAAATAGACGCAGTTATACAAACCGAGTTAGGAAATTATTTTCGTGAAGAAGCAAGGACAGTTTGTTTAGGTGCGATGGTAACAGTTACCGAGGTGAGGGTAGTTCCTGATATGTCCTATCTTAAAGCATTCATCAGTATTTTCGGACATAACGATCCTAAAGAGGTGCACAAAAACATCAAAAAACACAAGGATGAGATTCGTTTTGAGATGGGCAAACGTCTTGGAAAAACGTTACGTCGAATTCCAGATTTAAGTTTTTTTATTGATGACACCATTGAATATGCGATGGAAATCGACCAACTCTTAAAAAAATAAGTGAATTCTTCTTTTTTCATAGCAAGGAGGTATCTATTTTCTAAGAAAACTCAAAATGTAATCAACATAATTTCTGGGGTTTCGGTGGTAGGAATCATGATTTCTACGGCGGCGATGGTGATTATTTTGTCGGGTTTTAATGGAATTGAAGGCTTGGTGTTTAAAATGTTCAGCTCTTTCGAATCCGATATTCAGATTTCTGCCCAAAATTCAAAAACATTTGATAAAGCCTATATTTTGCCCCAAGTGTATGAAATGGAAGGGGTGGATAAATTTTCGCACGTAATTGAAGAAATTGCGATTGTAAAAAATGGCGACAACTTTATCATTGGCACCATAAAAGGCGTGGAACAAGATTTTCTGGAAATGAGTGAAATGAAAGAGCACTTGTTGGACGGTAAGGGAATTATTGAAGATGATTATGGACCTTTGGCTTTAATTGGTGGCGGAGCGATTGAAAATTTGGATGGGTATATTTACCAAGTCGAAGGCGAATACGAGACGTTTACACTTTATTCACCCAACCGTGAAGAGAAGATCAGTTCCAATCAATTAAAAAATGTGGATGCCTTTTCCACCTCACAAATTCCAATTGCAGGGGTTTTTAGTTATAACAACGATGTCGATTTAAATTACCTACTCGTTCCTTTGGATTTTGCC
>JADZFJ010000056.1 GCA_020849935.1 Crocinitomix sp.
GATTCAGCGCTAGCTGATTGGAGATTTTTTTGAGAAATTTCATTTTAGTCTTGTTGTTGCCCGACTTGCTGGTACCTTGGTCGAAAGAATAAAAAATTAGGAAGGCAATCGAAATTTTAGTGATTGAAAACGATTTGCGTGATGAATGGCCAGAACCAGAAATTCTTAAAAAATACGATTCATCGCCAGCTGATTGGAGATTTTATTGTGAAATTTCACTTTAGTCTTGTTGTTGCCCGACTTGCTGGTAATACCGAAAGTATATATGTAATAGCCCAATAAAATTGGACTAAACATCTATTGCATCGGTATTATACTAAATGAAATTGTATCAATTTGACAATTGTAAAGGTATAACTTGGTCGAAGGAATAAAAATTAGGAAGGCAATCGAAATTTTGAGAGATCCAAAACGACTTAATTGATGGATTTTCAAAAATTATAGATTAATACAAAATACGATTCATCGCCAACTGATTGAAGATTTTTTTGAGAAATTTTATTTTAGTCTTGTTGCCTAAGTCGGTCGAAAGAATAAAAAATTGGAAGGCAGACGATTGATTAAGGATACAAGAATAATGGAAAAGACTCAGTCACTTTCCGACTCGGCCTTAATTGATTCATGTTAAATGCAGGTAAAAAAATTTTACTAAATTCGACTATGAAAATAATGCTAATTTTATCTGTTCTTGCCTTTATAGCTTGTTCGGGAGGTAATCAATATTCAGTTGAAACCACCTCAGCCATACAGTATCGTTTTAACGATGCATCTGTTGCACCCGACTATCAACGTAATTATGAAATTACAGTAACACCCGAAAAAATAACAATGGAAGTGGACTCTTATGGAGATCTATTATCATCAGAAGAATTTGAAATTTCCTCTGAAGATTTTGCGAAGTTGATAGCGCAAATAAATGAATCAGAATTACAGACAATTAATGCTTCGGCAGATATGTGTGATGGTGGAACGAGCGAAGAATTGATCATTGAACAAGAGGGAAAAGTGGTCTATTCTTCCAAAATTGAACATTGCGGAGGAAATGAAATACCCGAAGAAGCAAAAAATATTCAAAAAGTAATTGATGCCATTCATCAGTTAGTACCCAATTACCAGAAATTTTTAGAGTGACATTTGACTAAATACAGTTGAGTAATTACAAAAGCGTCAGGTAAAAGCCCAACTATTTTTTATCCGCAAAAGATAAATTATGCTTGTTTTTATTTGTCTTAGGCTTGAATTATCCGCGTTTTGAAACTTGTTTGACCTTAATTTGCTTAAATTTGTTTTTTCTTAAGAAATAAACATGCGAAGATCGGTTATTAAGGACGTGTTGTCCACAGCAAAATTTGGTGATAAAGTGCTTGTAAAAGGCTGGGTAAAAGCTTTTAGACAAAACAGATTTATTCAGTTAAATGATGGATCGACAATTACTAGTTTGCAAGCAGTGGTTGATTTTGAAAACACGGACGAAGCATTAATTAAACGAATTACCACAGGCGCTGCGGTTGGGTTAACTGGGATTTTAGAAGAATCGCAGGGGAAAGGTCAAAAATTTGATTTAATTGTTGAATTGATTGAGATTTTAGGAGATGCCGACCCAGAAGAAGTAAGCAAAACTATTTTGCAACCGAAAAAACACAGCTTAGAATTGTTGCGCGAACAAGCACATTTGCGTTTTAGAACAAATTTGTTTGGGGCGGTTTTTAGAGTGCGACACGCCACCTCTTTTGCCATTCATAAATATTTTAACGACAACGGGTATTACCATATTGCAACCCCAATTATTACAGGTTCGGATGCCGAAGGCGCAGGTGAAATGTTCCGCGTATCGACCTTAGATGCTCAAAACCCACCGTTAACCAAAGATGGAAAGATTGATTGGTCAGAAGATTTTTTTGGAAAAGAAACCAATTTAACCGTTTCAGGACAATTAGAAGCCGAACTTGCTGCAATGGCTTTGGGCAAAGTGTACACTTTTGGCCCGACTTTTAGAGCAGAAAATTCAAATACAGCGCGCCATTTAGCAGAATTTTGGATGGTTGAACCTGAAGTTGCTTTTAATGATTTAACGGACAACATGGATTTGGCGGAGGATTTTTTAAGCTATATCTGTAAATATGTCCTAGAAAATTGTGCCGATGATATTCAGTTTTTGAATGACCGCGAAATTGAAGAAGACAAAGCAAAACCAGTTGCCGAACGCAATGAAATGAATTTAATTGAACGCCTCAATTTTGTAATTAACAACGATTTTGAGCGTTTAACTTATACACAAGCCATTGAATTGCTCCAAAATTCGGCACCTTATAAAAAGAAAAAATTCAAGTATCCAGTTGAATGGGGTACTGACTTGCAAAGTGAGCACGAACGTTTTTTGGTGGAGAAGCACTTTAAAAAACCTGTGATTATTTCTGACTATCCAGCTTCGTTTAAGGCGTTTTATATGCGATTGAATGAGGATGGGAAAACGGTTGCGGCAATGGATATTCTTTTTCCAGGAATTGGTGAGATTATTGGTGGATCGCAGCGAGAAGAACGTTTGGATGTTTTATTAGAAAAATGCAAAGCTTTTCACATTCCTGCAGATGAATTGTGGTGGTATATTGACACCCGTCGTTTTGGAACGGCTCCACATGCTGGTTTTGGTTTAGGGTTTGAGCGAATGGTAATGTTTACCACGGGAATGGCAAATATTCGCGACGTGATTCCTTTTCCAAGAACTCCGAAAAAGGCAGAATTTTAATTGGATCTATTATGAAAAAAGTATATTACCTTTCATCATGCTCAACTTGTCAACGGATTTTAGCCGAATGGAAAGTGGACGAAAGTTTTGAATTACAAGACATTAAAACAGATAAAATTACGCCTGCTCAAATTGACACGATGATCTCCATGGCAGGATCGGCAGCGGCTTTATTCTCGAAACGAGCGTTAAAATACCGCGCAATGGGCTTACACGAACGTGAACTTTCGGAAAAAGAAATGCGCCAATTAATTTTAGATGAATATACCTTTTTAAGTCGCCCAGTTTTGATTGTTGACTACGCTATCTTTGTCGGAAATGCAAACAAAACAGTGGCCGCAGCGGGCATTAAACTCTCAGGAAAATAGGAGGTTCTTAATGCAACCCCTCGTAAAATCGCACCTTGCACTTTTTGCCGTAAATTTATTGTATGCCATCAATTATTTGGTGGCAAAAGATTTAATGCCCGGTGTAATGGGAGCAAATGGGTTCATTCTTTTACGGATTTCTGGGGCAACCTTGCTTTTTTGGTTAGTCTATAGTTTTAGATTTGAAAAGATTAAACCGAGTGATCTGTTGATTCTTGCAAGTTGTGGTCTTTTTGGAGTGGCAGTCAACCAACTCTTTTTTTTTAATGGTTTAATGCGCACAAGCCCGGTTAATGCCAGTGTGATTATGACCACCACACCGATTTTAGTTTTCATTTTGTCAATTTTCATACTAAAAGAAAAACCGCAAATAATTAAGGTGATAGGTTTGGTAATTGGGGCCAGTGGCGCGATTTTATTTACCTTACAAACCAAACAAGACAGTACCTCTAGTTTACTGGGTGATATATTTATTTTTGCAAACGCTGCTTCGTATGCTCTATATATGGTGCTGGTTAAACCTCTTATGGCTCGTTACAAACCTTTAACGGTGATTACGTGGGTTTTTACGTTTGGACTTATTTTTGTCCTTTGTTGGCCCTTAGGACACAGCGAATTTCAAGGGACTAACTTTGGCGAACTTTCCACCAACGTATTAGCACGATTGGCTTTTGTGGTGGTAGGAGTTACTTTTTTACCTTATCTATTAATGGTATATGCAATGAAAAGAGTTAGTCCTTCGGTGAGTAGCACGTATATTTACATTCAACCCGTATTAACGGCGTTTTTTATATACCTCTATTTCCAATTTGGACTGACCAACTACACGGCTGATTTTAGCTTTGGTAAGATTCTCTGTGCATTATTTGTGTTTATTGGAGTGTATTTGGTCATAAAACCCTCGTCCTCCCATGCACCAATTGGCAAGGAGTAGATAAAATTGGGGAATTCCTGCCAATCAGACCAATAATTCCTTAAATTTGACCATCAAAATAATCGAATATGCAAACCACTGTCTACACCGCTCAACTTGAAAAACAACTACGAAATTATGAAGTCGAGGAATTGTCAGAAGGAATTTATCGTTTGCATGAACCTGGTCAAATTGCGGTGATTATTGAAGTTCTAGCTATTGATTTTGACTTAAAATCGATGAAAATTAGGAATAACCATACGATTTATGAGTTAGAATTTAAAAACGACCTTGATTTGGTTTTAGACAAAATGGGCATCAAACGTTCGGTGGAAACCTTAAACACCGACATAAAAGCACCGATGCCGGGCAAAGTAATTGCCATTTTGGTTGGACCAAATGATCAAGTTAAAAAAGGAGACGGTATTCTTATTTTGGAGGCCATGAAAATGGAAAATGTCTTAAAAGCATCCGCCGATTGTACCATTAAAACCATTCATATTTCAACAGGTGTTAATGTTGAAAAAGGACAATTGTTGGTAGAATTAGCGTAAATTAATCTGCTAAAGCGAACATCTCGGATCCTTAAAAAAATTAAACTTACTCTACCTTTGTAAGTTCAAGCACTGAATTTTGTCGAATAAAAACGCCGTCGCCATCTGAATCTTCAATGACATCTCGTGTCAAGGAAATTTTCTCTTTTGAATGTTCAACTAACTTATAAAATTCAACACTTCCATTGATAATCATAGTAATTTGATCTTCAGAATTTATCCAATTTCCACCAAAATAATTCGGGGTTCCACTGAGGGTAATTTTCCAGATAACCGTCCCATTTTCATAAAACTCAATTGACCCAGCATTGGTAGTGTATTCCGAATACATCAATGTATCGGTTGATTGATCAAAAATTTCGGTATTATAAATGTCAATTTTCCACTCTCCCCCGTTTTTGTATAATGATTTTTCGATTGCCTTCTCCTTCGAGCAACCCAATATCCCAAATGATACAAATACAAGGGCAAGGATAAATGCGATTTTTTTCATAAGGTATTGAATTGATTGTTTGATCAAATTTAACCAATATTCTTAAACTAAGCAGAAATAAGCGATCTGTTTCGTGTTAACATAAAAAAGGAGGTTGCTATAAAACAACCTCCTTTTGAGAATAAATTGAATTTTTCAATTAGCCTCTTGATGGAAAAATTCCATACAAACAAATACAAACATTAATTCCTAAAAAAGGATTTTCAATGCCTAGTGGAAAATTATTTCCAGCAATCGTAGTTGATCCAGAAATCGAAACTCCGCCTAAACTATCAGCTGAAGTTGGGCTTTCGCGGTAAATAGTTGGCATTGTTCCTGAATCACCCAACACATTCCCGCCATTAGCAGTTTCGTTTGAATCGTTGGCAGAATTTGACACACTAATTTTTACGTTTGCTTGCGGACTGCTGAGTATGTGCGAGTGCGCAGGTAAATTTGTGCTAATCAAAGTGACACTTTGATTACCAGCGCTTTCACCAATAACCACATCACTTAGACCAGGTCCAGTTCCGTAATTTAACATGCTTCTTCCACGTAAATCTGGAAGGGCAAAGGTGGTAACTCCATCGCCACCATACGTGATGCCAATAAGTGCATAGAGTGCTTGATTTTGAGCAATAGACATCAAGTTTCCATTGCAAGCTGCCCAATTATCGGGAGCCCAATCAAATGCAAACATTTGAAGTTGACCAATATAAGGTTCCATAATTTTTTTGATTTAAGGTTAATAAATAAATTTCGCCAAAATTATGGACGTGAAGGATAAATTCCTTGAATTGCAATACAGATGTTTACACCTAAATAAGGGTTTCTAATTCCTACTGGTGAATTTGCGCCTGTAATTGCTGTTGTTCCAGAAATTGAAACTCCACCCAATTGATCAGTTGAAGTAATTCCTTCGCGATAAATACTAGGCATTGTTCCTGATGTTCCAAGTCCATTAGTACCACCACTTGTTTCATTCGAATCAGAGCTATTATCTGTAGCAGAAACAGTTACGTGTGCTTGACCATTGATCAATCCGTGAAGATGCGCTGGCATTTGAGCATTTGTAATTGTAACATTTTCAGTTCCTGACATTTCACCAAAAGAAATTGTGCTTAAACCTGGACCTGTTCCGTAATGTAACATGGTTCTTCCTCTAAGATCTGGAAGTGCGAAAGTGGTTGTTCCATTTCCTCCAAAACTTGTACCTAATAAGGAGAAAAGTGCATTGTATTGAGCAATTGATAAAATTTGCCCATTGCATTGCAGCCATCCTTTTGGTGCAAAATTAAATCCAAATGGCTGGATTTGTGCTAAAATTGGTTCCATAATGTGTTTTTTAGTTGTTAA
>JADZFJ010000057.1 GCA_020849935.1 Crocinitomix sp.
ATCCAATATAGCGGGCTCCGAGTAAAAATAATTTATTTTTCATGTTATAATTTTTTATTTCTTTTAATTTTCTTGCTTTCTGTTAGGACGGGTCAATGTTGAATTAGTTACAGCCTATTTTGTTTTTTTTCTTTCAAATTCAAAATTCCCAATTTTAAACCCATATCCCACATAACTATTGGATGCGAGGTCTTTGTTTTTGGTATAATTGATGTCTGTATTCACCAAATCACCTACTAAATCGGTGACAATTTTATACGGTTCTTCTTTTTGATATTTTTTGACATCAGCCACCTCATTGTTTGAAGGTTGAGGTTCAATAATTTCGAGTGGAAGAGGATTTGATTGATCGTCTTCAACGATTTCAATTCCTGGATTCTCATCCGTTTTTAAAGAATCAATTTTCTTGTCTTGACTGTCTGGTGTTTGTACAATTTTGTCAGGAAAGTAGGCATCCGGCGTAAGTTCTGGACTTTTTTGTGGATTGATACTTGTATTTGTATTTTGTTTTGTTGGATGAAGTTGCGCAGTTCCACCACCATTTTCAGGTGTTAAGGCATCCACTGGTTGAATTTTGTCTGTTGGATTTGTTTGGAAACTTGAGTCACCCAAAAGTGTCGCTTTATTTCGTCCACCCGCATTGGTATCGACAGGATTATTCCAATCAAATGTCATGGTAATTAATAAGAGTCCTACCGCCGCAACGGAAGCCACTTTTGCCCAAAACGGGAATGAAATTACCACACCAGTTTTCATTTTAAGTTTTTCCTTTTCTGGATACACAACATAGGTGTCTGCCCTTAAAATGCTTGCTTGATAATAAGCAAATTTGGTTTGTAAGTTGTTTTCACGAACATAGCTTAAAACCAATTCTTCTTCTTTGGCAGAAAGTTGACGTTCAACAGAAGCAATCATTAAGTCGTCAATTGTTGACATGGTCACTACCAAATCTTCGTCTCGCTTTTTTAAGCTTGGTTTATCTTCAAATTGAATGGATGCAGCATCCAATTGAATAGCACCAAAATCTAATTCAAAATCAGCTTTTAATTCTGGATGCGCCTCCAAAAAATTAAACAAGTCATATTTTTCTTCTTCACCTAAATTTCCTTCGCTATAATCGAGGAAAAATGCTTCGTAATTTGTTAAATCTATCTTCTCCATTGCTTCTTGTTTAATCTAAAATGGCTTCAATACTCACCAGAATTTCTTGTAATTTTTTTCTTGCCCGAAAGATGTACACTTTCACCTGGCTTTCGGTTAAATCCGTAATCTCCCCAATCTCGTCGTAACCATACCCTTCGTAATCTCTTAATAAAACCACCGTTCGTTGAATTTCTGGTAATTGATCCAAGGCTTCGTGTAGCTGGGTTTGCAAATCCATATTTGATAAGGGATTTTGCGAAAATTCTTTGTCAATGCTTGATTCTTTTGCGGTCGGTTTTTCTTTTCGCACCACATCAATTAAGGTATGGTGTGCGGTGGTAAAAAAATAGGAGCGTGCTTTTGAAGCGTCAATGCCTTCCTTTTTTACCCACACTTTCGCAAAAGTATCTTGAACAACATCTTTGGCAACATCGCTATTTTTAAGGTGTTTCAATACAAACCGATAAATATTATCGGCATATAAATCAACACACTCATTGTATTCTTTTGTTGTCATTTTTTGTTGTTCTTCTTAGTTGGGACGATTCATCAATTGAAAAGTTACAGCTAATTTAATTTTTTTTCAGAGGTAGTTCTAATTTTTCAGTTTTCAATCAACATTCATCCTATTTAATGTCAAATTTGACAGGAATAATAAATCGAGTACCTTCAAAAAAACCATTTTCGTACAAATGTTGTTTTGGCATTTCATTCACAATTTCAATTGCTTTTTGATTTATTACCTCAGACATTCCAGATTCAATTAAAATATTGTCTGCGCAACCTTCGGCAGTGAGTTCGAACGAAACATAAACCACACCTTCTTGTAAATTTGTTAAATCTGCATTTTCAGGATAAGCAAATGTTTGACGAGACCATTTTTGAAATTCTTTTTTGGTAGGATCAATTCCGTCATTGGTTGGAGCAGCAAAAGCGATTCCGTTTAATAAGGCGATAAGGGTAAGTGTAGCTAAATTTTTCATAGGATGTTTTTTAAATTCGTTTAGTTCTTTTAATTTTTGTGTTTGTTTGATAGTAGGACTTATTTCGAATTAAAAAGTTACAGCCAGTGAAAATATTTTTTTAAATCGCTGTAAGTAATCGATTTAAAATTTATTAAAATCTTAATTGGGGGAAAATTAATTTTAAATTGTAAATAAGTTAACAAGTAAAATTTACAAACAAGCATTACAAACTCATAAAAATTACGACCATGAACAATTCATCAACTGACACCTCAAAAATCAACGACATTGCATTTCAAGTAATGATGGCTGTTAATTCAGATCGCGAAGATCATTCAAAAACAATGGAGTTGTTAACCGCCCTTCAAAATGCAATTCGCGAAGCGAATATGTCGAAAATGGCTAACTAATTATTTTCGTAAAGAAAGCACGGTTAAATTTCGGTGATACCGTAGGAATTAGAAATATTCTGATTTTTTTCTGATTCCTTTTTTCGAAATGCACATAAAATAAAG
>JADZFJ010000058.1 GCA_020849935.1 Crocinitomix sp.
AAGTTAAAATATCCCCTCATGTAAGTGAAGTAATCTTAAATTTGAACTATTTGGCAGCTACTTCTTCGTCATCGTCATTCTCCGAATAGGAGTCCGGTTCAGGCTGTTTTTTGGTGGTCAACACTTTGTAAAAAAAGTAACCTGTTACTAGGGTGATTACCGATTCAGTAACCACCATCATAATTAATGCTTCTGTACTCATGATGTAAATCTCCCTTCTTTAATTCGTTTTTTGTATGCGTAATACACTAAATAAGCAATTCCAAGCCATAATAGTAAGAGACCTGATCTTGAAATATTTCTATATAAAATTGTTTTTTCGGCCTTTTCTATTTCGGCTTCTTTATTGAAACCGGGTTGTTTGATTTTGTCCAATTTAGCACCCAACGAGCGCACCGTAAACAAATTCGTCTTATCTTCGAGTGAAACTGATTTATCGATCGTGACATTCATTCCACTTACAATTTCTGGAGAAAGGTGTTTTATTTTATCAGCAGCCTCATCGTATTCCTTTTGTGCTGTTGATGGATCATTGTAAAATGCAATGAGGTCATGCATGTCTTGGTTTTTGATTTTATCGTAAATTGAAGGAATACTATTTGCAAAAACCCATAACAATAAGACCGGTGTGACGTACTTAATAATAAATTTAAAGACGTTTGGCACTTTAATATCTGAACCATCGGTAATTTCACGCCAACCCTTGCCCATTCCAAACACCCAGGCAAAGAGGATGATTTCAAATAAGGCGAAAACAACTAAAGAAACGGTACCAGCCCAATAATCATATTCGTCAAAAACGCCATAATTGAAAAAGAGCACAGTTGGTAATCCTAAAAGGAAGACGATACCCCCAAATGCTAGTGCTGCATTTCCTCTCTTCCAACCAAATTCATCTTGTAAAAAGCCCATAACGGGAGTTCCCATTGCCAAGGAAGAAGTGACCCCAGCAAAAAACAAAAGTCCAAACCAAAAAACACCAGCTATAACGGCTGTAATTCCACCCCATTCTTGGAACAAAAACGGCAAGGTTTCAAAACCTAAACCTAATCCACCGGATTGTGTTTTTTCCATGATGGCATCGATTCCAAAATAACCAACCGCAATTGGAATTAAAATAGCTGAACCAAGCACCACCTCAACAAATTCATTCATCCAACCAGCGGACATTGCGTTCAAAGCAATGTCGTCCTTTTTCTTAATGTACGAAGCATAACAATGGATTGAACCCATCCCTAAGGAAAGCGTAAAAAACACCTGTCCAGCAGCTGCTAGCCAAACCTTGGCAGTCCAAATTGAGCTAAAATCGGGTGTCCATAAAAAATTAAGACCCATGGTACCGTCAAAAATTGCACCATCTGTTCCGCCTTCTAAAGTAATCGCTTTATAAGCCAAAAAAGCTCCAAAAATGATCAACAAAGGCATCCCGATTTTCGCCACTTTTTCAACGCCACCACTCAATCCTCGTGATAAAATCCATGTATTAAGCGCTAGACAAAAAATCCAAAAAGCAATTGGTTGAACTGGATTGTTTAATCCAACATACTCACCAAAAAATCCGGCAACTTGTTCTTGAGTTTGTCCGTCGAATGTACCAACTAATGAATGCCAAACATACGATAAGGTCCACGATTCTAAATAACAATAATAAGCAGCTACCGCCACATTGGTGAAAATTCCGAAAACACCCACGTATTTCCAAAATTTACGTCTGTCCATTGAATCAAAAATGAACGGCGTACTATGGTGACCATTAGTTCCTCCAAAACGACCACTAGACCATTCGACAAAAAGCAAGGGAAGACCCATTAAAATAAAACAAACGAGGTAGGGAATCATGAAAGCACCACCGCCATTTTGTATTGCTTGGACAGGGAATCGTAAAAAATTTCCTAGTCCTACGGCATTACCTGCCATCGCTAAAATTAACCCTACTCTGGAGCCCCAAGCTTCATTATTTGCCATAAACTTATTTTAGTGTTTGGGTAAATTTAACTATTCTCGTTAAAAAACAAAGAAAAAATTCTAAAGTCTGAAAATTATCTTAATCTGTCCAAAGAATCTTCAAAAGAAAGTGGATTATACCCTAACTCTTTTTTGGCCTTGTCCAAAATAAACCCTGTCACAGCGGGGCGTTTTGCTTTTTGATTGAGTGTTACAGAGTTAATAGGGCAGACTAAATTTTCATCAAAACCATAAAATTTAGCGATGCGTTTGACAAGTTCGAACATCGAAATTGTTTCTGGGCCAGAAATATGATAAACCCCATTTTTATTGGTGGTCGCCACTTTTATACATGCCCAAGCCAAATCGTCTGCCCAAGTGGGCGCTCTAAATTGATCCTGAACAATATTCATTTTTTTTCCTTGTGCTAATTCTGATTTTGCCCACAAAACGATGTTTGATCGGCTCAAATTTTCCCCTTGACCAAATACAATAATGGTTCTTAAAATCGTCCAATTTAAATATGAATCGTTGAGTAAAATATCTTCAGAATCGGCTTTAGATTTGGCATAAATGCTCAGTGGGTTTCGCAGATCATTTTCAGAATATGGGCCATTTTCACCATCAAAAACAAAATCTGTAGAAAGGTGAATAAAATGACATGTATTTAATTTGCACCAATCAAATAAGTATTGGACAGCCATCACATTCAATTTTTTGCATCCATCTTCATCATCTTCGCAAGCATCCACATTGGTCATGGCGGCTGTGTTGATGATGGCAGTAGGTTGATAATCGTCACAAACTTCTAGTATATTATTTTGATTGGTAATATCCAATGAAACGTATTTAGTAGCTGGCAGGTTTGGATTTCGATTCGAACCCATTGAAGTGGCTAGGTAATCAATTCCTGTTTTTTCTAATTGGCGAACAATTTTTTGTCCTAACAGTCCATTTGAACCGGTGATTAATAACTTCATGCTTATTAAATTCCTAAATGATACGTCATTAAATTAATTTGTTCCAAATTTCCAAGCACAAAAAACTTAGAATTTTCGGTTAATTGAAACTCGGCAGGTGGATTAACAAGATACTCCCCTTGTTGATCGCGATATCCAATAATGATACATCCTTTTAATTCATGTTTTTGAAGATCACCAATGGACATTTTTTTTTGAATTTCCGATAATTGGTTAAATTCAACTTCTCGAACATTTGCAACTGATTTGCCTTCCACCACAACTAGATCCATAAACTCCATTAAATCAGGATTAACGACCAAAGATGCCATGTGAGAACCGCCAACGGTATCTGGCATAATT
>JADZFJ010000059.1 GCA_020849935.1 Crocinitomix sp.
ATAAATGAACACAAAAGTACGTTTAATTTTTTCTTTATTGCTGATTTCGATCATGGTCAGTTCTTGTTTTAAAAATCAAGAATATCCAGTTGAACCGATGATTTCTGATCCTTCATTTACTTTGCTTGGTGACAGTGCAATCCTGAATTTTAGTTTTACAGATGGGGATGGCGATATTGGGTTAGATCCTGGCGATACACTGAGTCCTTACGAACCAGATTCTTTTTATTATTATAATTTGTATATAGATTATTATGAAAAAAAAGATGTGGGTGGTTGGCAACGTGGTCGTGATTTGTTTGGAGATTCGATTGTCTTTGAATACCGCATTAAAACAATCAGTGTGAAAGGAAAATCGAAAGCCATAAAAGGAACAATTGAAGTAAATATGAAGATATTTAATAGTCCATTTTCTACTGATTCGGACACGGTAAGATATGGCATAAGGCTAATAGATAGAGCATTAAATATAAGTAATACGATTGAGACCAGCGAAGTGGTTATTAATTAATGTCTGCGTGGATAATCTCTGCTTTAATTGATCGATTAAATTAAAAAAATATTTTATTTTTACCACCATGAGTGAAGGAGATCACGTCGTTTTAATGGCGATTGATTTTGAGGGAATTCCCATGCACTTTGTTAATTTTAATTTGTTTGAATTCAATGCGAATTTATATTCTTTCTAGAGGTGCACTTTTATATTCAACTCGACGTATTTACGAAGCTGCCAAAAATGCTCAGCACGAAGTTCGTATAATTGATCACATGCAATGTGATTTGCTCATTCAGGATAATACCTACCAAGTTGTTTATAACGATGAGATAATTTTAAAACCTGACATTGTCATTCCCCGAATTGGAGCTTCTGTGACGGCTTATGGAATCACCGTTGTTCGGCATTTTCATGACATGGGAGCAACAGTGCTCAATATGGCCGTGGGAATTTATAATTCGCGAGATAAATTTAGAAGCATGCAATTAATGGCGTCCCAAAATATTGGATTGCCAACCACCTATTTTTCACACGACTTGCATCAGGCAGAAAAAATTGTGGACAAAATACTTGGATATCCTTTTATTATCAAAGTAATTGAAGGTACACAAGGAGTTGGTGTTCATTTGGTGAAAAGCAAAAAAGAAGCGCATGAAATGTTCGAGGTATTTTATGCTTCGCGAACGCAAATTTTATTGCAAGAATTTATAGAGGAATTTAAAGGCAAAGACATTCGTGTTTTTGTTGTTGGAAATAAAGTTGTTGCTTCAATGATGCGAGTAGCAGGAGAGGGTGAGTTTAGATCCAACCTACATCGAGGAGGAATGGGGCACAACGTAGAGCTAACCGCACCAGAAAAAGAAATGGCAGTGAATGCTGTTAAAATTTTAGGATTAAATGTGGCAGGAGTGGATATTTTGAGGTCTAAAAGAGGTCCATTAATTATTGAGGTGAATTCTTCTCCAGGTTTAGAGGGAATTGAAGGGGTCACAAAAGTGAAGATTGCAGAAGAAATAATTCGTTTTGCAGAACTAAAACATACGCATGAAGATCTATAATAAAACGATTGAACCAGGACAAAATATTACAGTTCAAATTCCAGTAGCGAATTTGCCTTCCGGCACAGAGATTAATCTTTTTGCACATGTTTTTAGAAGTAAACATCCAGGTCCTACCTTATTAGTGATTGGTGGCGTGCATGGCGATGAGGTGAATGGAATAGAAATTGTCCGCCGCGCCGTGCGAGAAAAAATGTTCAATCATTTGAAATTAGGTGCTGTGATTGCAGTCCCTTTGTTGAATGTCTACGGATTTATTAATTATGCACGTGGGTTTCCGGATGGAAAGGATGTAAATCGTGCTTTTCCGGGGACTAAAAATGGATCACTTGCCTCACGTATTGCCTATGTTTTCACTCAGGAAATTCTTCCATTTGCGGATTTTTCGTTAGATTTTCATACAGGTGGTAATAGTGTTTACAATTACCCACAATCAAGGTATTCCGTGGAGGATGAAGAGAGTTATAAATTGGCACAAGAATTTAATATGCCATTTACTGTCAAATCTGGTCTTATTGCGAGTTCACTGAGAAAAACGGCATTTAATAAAGGGATTCCAATGGTGGTATTCGAAGGTGGTGAATCCATGCGAATTGATGAACATAGCATCAAAGAAGGATTACGAGGATTAAAAAATGTGCTTGTTCACCGCAAAATGGTATCAGGGACAGAAAAAACGATTGAAACAAAAGAATTGGATAAAAAAATATGGGTCAGAGCTAATCGTTCTGGCGTAATTAGCTTGGAAAAATTTTCTGGGGATTTTGTTAAAAAGGGAGAAGTTTTAGGCAAAATTACAAATCCATACAATACCTATCAATCGCGCGTAATTTCTAAAATGGATGGTTATATTTTTGGACACAATAATAACCCTGTCGTTAACAAAGGCGATGCTTTATTTCATATTGGAATTGATAAATAAATTATGCTGAATTTTACAATTCACGACATTTCACCAGTTAAAGTAGCTAATTATGAGGCGATTTTAAAGGAGTTAAATGAACTTTGTTTTCTTATAACCCTCGGTGAAACGCCACTATTGTCCAAAGATTTATTGAGATCCGAAGATCAGGAAACATTCCAAATTGATTTAAAACATGCTGACTACCAACTAATCTTTCAAGCTAAATCTAAGGATGAAGTTGTAAGTTCATTTACGTTTGTATTGTTAAACCTTGGACTTAAATTAGCCGACGTTGGGTGTTTGATAGATAAAAATCTTCCAATTGCGCTGAATATTCAGTTAAATTCAACAAGTGAAGCCTTGATAAAAAAGGAATTGGAGCGCACCTTTCAGCGTGATTTTTCTCACCAAATGTATCAAGAAATGGGGACTTCATTGATTAGTGAAGAGAAGATGAATCCTACAATTAATCAACAAACTACCGAAAATAAAACTTCGGAACCGTCCGTTGAAACTCAAGAAAATGAATCGTTTGAAAATTCAAATCCCGCAAATACTGAAGAAAAACCTCGATACGCCACTCCATTAATTGAAGAAATTATACCCACTACGCAATTTTTAAACCAACTATTGCGAAATAAATTTGAGATTTTGAATCGCATTCACTTTTTATGTCATGAAATTACCCGCGGTAAAACAGGCGATTTAAGAGAGGGCATCATCGAGAATCAAACCCTAGAAAATGGGGCAGTCATTTATTATTATGATGTCGCAAGAGAAGGCTATTTTGCTGCGTTTAGGTTAGGTGAACTTCCGGATAAGTCAGAATTTTCTTTTTTTCTTGAGCAGGAAAATCAATTGGTTTTTAGTCTCTATTTCATGACCGATTTATCTGGAAAAATGGGAACTACAAATCAGAATTCCACCGTGATCTTCAAACGGATTTTAGATTATTTTACAGAAAAAAATTAAGCTAAAAAATCCATCACCATTTGGTAAAAAACAACAGGTGATTCAGCATGAACCCAATGTCCAGCTTCTTCGATTGTGCTAATTTCACAGGTGGTGAATTTCGCATGAATTAAGTCGTAATCACTTGGTAAAATATAATTTGACTTTCCACCGCGAATAAAAAGTGTCGGAACATCGATCTGATCGAAATCAATTTCATCGACAATTTCACTGATTTTTCGGGTCAAAACGGGCAAATTAATCCGCCAAGCTAGCTGTCCAGGTTCAATCCAATATAAATTTTTAAGCAGAAACTGTCTAACGCCAACATCACCAATTGTTTGAGACAAATATAAATCCGCTTCAGACCGAGATTTTATAGTGGCTAAATTCATGGAGTTCATGCCATCCAAGAGTATATCGTGATGCAAAGGATACCCTTTGTGCGAAATATCAACAATAATCATTTTCTTGATTAAATTGCTATGATTTTTCGCAAATTCTATACACGTTTTTCCTCCCATCGAATGTCCAATAAGATTGACTTGAGAAAGACCTAAATCGGAGATTAATTCGTATAAATCAGCAGCCATCACTTCATAGTTGAACTCCTCGGTATGAGGCGAATGTCCATGATTTCGTTGATCGACAAAATAGACAGAAAAATTTTCTGCAAATTTTTTGCCCAATGTTTGCCAATTGTCGGCTGACCCAAAAAGTCCATGAAGAATAATCAATGGTTCGCCTTCTCCAATATTTCGGTAATGTAACTTCATTAAAAATTCAATTGGTGTTTGTACATTTTAATGGTATTCTCAATTCCTAAATAAAGGGCATCTGAAATTAAGGCATGTCCAATCGAAACTTCCAACAAACTAGGCAGGTTTTCTTTGAAAAAGCGTAAATTTTTTAAATTTAAATCATGTCCAGCATTAATCCCAATTCCGCATTCATCTGCGGCTTTGGCAGCTGCGATATAAGGTGCAATGGCAGCTGATTTATTGTCTTCAAATTGGGAGGCATAGGGTCCCGTATAAAATTCGATTCGGTTTACCCCCAATTTTGCTGCTGCAATCACACTTTTCTCATCCCCATTAACAAAAAGGGAACTGCGAATCCCCATTCCATGAATTTTGTCAATAATCGGCTTCAAAAATTCAAGATCATTCGAAAAATTCCAACCTGTATTGGAAGTTAAAACCCCAGGAGGATCAGGCACTAAAGTAGCTTGTGCAGGGCGATGATCTTTCAATATCTGCATAAATCGCTCATCCGGATACCCTTCAATATTAAACTCGGTACGAACAACTTTTGCCAAATCACCTACATCTTTCGTCGTAATATGTCGTTCATCTGGGCGTGGGTGAATCGTGATTCCATCAGCCCCAAATAATTCGCAATCTTTTGCAAACTGCACCAAATCAGGTAAATTTCCGCCCCGAGCGTTTCGGATCGTGGCAATTTTATTGATATTTACACTTAATTTTGTCTCCATTTTTTAAGGCGAACTAATATTTGTCCACAAATTTACAAAGGTTAGAACAATAATTACGTAAATTAGCCCGTAATTTAAAAATAAGAAAATCCAAATGAGAGCAGAAGAACTCATATCAGAAATAATTCCTCCCCTGAAATACAAAGAAACAGGTGAGAAAGCACTCAATTGGATGAATGAATTTCGGGTGAGTCATCTCCCTGTTGTTAAAGGCAATCAATACATCGGATTAATTTCAGAAAATGATGTTTATGACATGCCTAATCCTGCGATGCGTTTGGATGAGTGTTTTGTTAATTTGCCAAATCCATTCATTTATTCAAATCGACACGCCTACGAATTAATGAAAATGATTGCCGATCTTAAAATCACGGTAGTACCTATTTTGGATGAAAACAACGAATACATGGGATGCACCGATTTGTTGTTCTTAATGTCTCAAATTACAGCAGTCATTTCAATTAAAGAACCGGGTGGAATTTTAGTATTTGTAATGAATACGCATGATTATTCTTTGACACAAATTGCGCGGATTGTCGAAGAAAATAATGCCAAAATTTTAAGTTCTTACATTACTTCCGTTCCTGATTCAACTGAAATTGAGGTGACCATTAAAATCAATACGTTAGATTTAGATCGAATAATTGCAACCTTTACCCGGTACGACTACACCATTAAAGAAACCTATTCGAAAGGTAGTTTTCAAGATGATTTGAAAAGACGCTACGACGAATTAATGAATTATTTAAACATGTAACCATGAAAGTTGGAGTTTACGGTCGTGTTTTCGACAATTCATTTATCCCAAATATTCAAGAATTATTTGATACCTTATTAGCGTTTGACTGGAAAATATCGATCTATCAACCTTTTTGGTCTTTTCTTGCCCCTCGCATCGAAATCCCAGAGGTTGAATTATTGTTTAATAAACACGTCGATATAAAAGATAATATTGATGTGCTAATTTGTATTGGAGGCGATGGAACTTTTTTAGAAACCATTAATATTTTAAGAGATAGTCAAATCCCTATTTTAGGGGTAAACACCGGCCGACTTGGTTTCCTTGCATCTACCTATAAAGAAGATATTGTTGAGGTATTGAATTGTATTAAAGATGGCAAATACCGTTTGCAAAATCGGTCGATGCTCACTTTGATTACCGACGAAGGGTTGTTTGGAGAGGACAATTTTGCCTTAAACGAATTGACAGTTCATAAAAAGGACTCCTCTTCTATGATTACTATTCATACCTATATTGACGATTTATATTTAAATAGTTATTGGGCAGATGGATTAATTGTAGCCACACCGACAGGTTCAACCGCTTATTCACTGAGTTGTGGTGGACCGATCATCGTGCCAGGTGCTAAAAATTACGTAATCACCCCAATTGCCCCTCACAATTTAAATGTACGACCGGTTGTTGTGCCTGACGATCGCACCATTCGACTTAAAGTTGAAGGCAGAGGAAAAGAATATTTATGTTCACTTGATTCTAGGTCAGTTACAATAGATTCGGCGGTTGAACTTATCATAAAAAAAGCAAATTTTCAACTGAATGTAATCCAAACGGAAAACCAAAATTTCTTAAATACAATCA
>JADZFJ010000060.1 GCA_020849935.1 Crocinitomix sp.
AAAGAATTACTTGAGAAAGATCCTCAATTGGCTTCGGTCGAACATCAATTTTTAGCAAAAAAATTACGCGCCTTGATTCAAGCAAAACCAAATTGGAGCAGAATCAGCTAACCGAATCTGAGAATAATTTTGGCGAACTATCTGAAATAAAACACGTATCTTCGAAGAGAAATCTATCTAATCGCTGACAAACATGAAATTGTTTTTCTTATTCTTGACACTAAACCTTTCGATCAGCGTTTTTTCCCAAGTTTCAGGTGAAATTATCGTTGATGGAAGAAAAATTGAATCGGAAATCGCCTATACTTTTCCAATGAAAACAAGTGGTGTCTTGGTATTTGCCATTGCCGTAAACACCGAAGGCAAAGTAATTGCCTGTGATTTATTAAAAGATCAATCCACCATTTCGAGTATGCGGTATATTTACGAATCCAAAAATTTAATCTTAACCCAGCTTAAATTCGAAAGAGGCAATGGGTTTCCAACTTATCACAAAGGAATCGTAACCATGCGAGCAGTGGTGCCAGAAAACTAGGTTTCCAATAATCGACGAATAATTTCATTTTTTTGAGCCGACTTTTCTCTGTTTCCGTGCGTCTCTGCTACAATTAAAAAGAATTAAAAATGAAAAAAACACTCCTACTTACCCTTATTTTGTCGTCCACGCTCTATGGACAAATTGAAAAAAAAGTTTGTTTCCTTGGAAACAGTTATACGTATGCGAATGATTTGCCAGGCCAAATTGCTGGGATTGCTGCTGCGGATGGAAATACCTTAATCAAGGATCAAAACACACCGGGTGGTTACACCTTTGAGGGACACTCCACCAATACAACTTCCTTAACTAAAATTGCCGGAAATACCTGGGATTATGTGGTGCTTCAAGAACAAAGTCAATTGCCTTCCTTTCCGTATGACCAAGTGAATACTGAAATTTTACCTTTTCTCGAAATTCTCGTCGATTCAATTCGAGCAGCAAACGAATGTGCCATTCCACTTTTTTACGATACTTGGGGACGAAGAGACGGTGACGCAATGTGGGACTCTATCAATACATTTGAAAAAATGAATCAACGACTTTATAATTCTTATGAGCGATTTGCTGATTTGCACAGCGGTAAAATCTCACCCGTAGGAATTGGTTTTGAACATATTAAAAATGATGTGGATTCGCCCATTGCGTTTACAGATTTATATGTTGGAGACGGTAGTCACCCTACTCCGCATGGAACATATTTAGCGGCTTGTCTATTTTACGAACAGATTTTTGACGTATCAACCGAAGGCAACACCTATTTACCCGATGGTGTAAGTGAAAGTCAGGCAACGTATTTGCAATCTGTAGCTTCATGGGTTTTACATGAGGTTGATTCGATTGAATTAGATTTTACCCAACCAATTGCAGCATTTGAAATCACTTACGATGGATTAACCGCCAGTTTTGACAACCAAAGCGAACATGCATTTACCTATTTTTGGGATTTTGGAGACGGTGCCACCAGTACGGAAGAAAATCCTGTACACACCTTTCCAGATGCGGCGGATTATACCATCACCCTCACCGCAATTTATTGTGAACGTGAAAATACGGTTAATCAAGATGGGGTCAATACATCCTCAACAAACGATCTAAAAATTGTTGATTTTGAGCTGTATCCTAACCCTTCGTTGAATGGTGAAGTATGGATTAATTATCAAGGCAGTCCCGAATCATTGTTGATTTACGGGGTAGATGGTTCACTGGTTTCCACACATACAATTACACCAAACTCCCCATTTCAACTAAGCCTTGCTAAAGGATGTTACTTCCTCCGAATAGGCTACTTAACGAAAAAACTGTTGATTCTAGAATAAATGAATTCACCAAATTTTGGTGATTATTTCGAACAAAAAGCCCCATTATTTTTGGAATTCTCAAAAATAATGGGGCTTTAAAATTTTAAAGTCGACTGAAAAGCGAATCTTAATCTTTAAAATCGCTTTGGTTTTTTGGATCTTCATTAAAGAAAATCTTTACCTCAGCCACATCTTTTAAGAAATCAATTTTACCTATCTCCACACGGTTAATTTTTAACCCTGTACGTTTTTCTAAATCTTCAATCAAGAGGTGATAATTGTTCGGTTTTATATTTTCAATTTTTTCATAAATCACCAATTTATCAATTTCGTGACTTTGCAACCACCAATTTTCCATCCAATACACCATCAACCACACAATCCCATTAATAAAACCAACCTCAACATAACTCAATTTGTTAGACAAAGCATTTATCACCGACAAACCAATCACCAAAAACAAATACGTCATTTCACGAATGCGCATTGAGCCAGTACGGTATCTGATAATTCCGAAAATCGCAAACAAACCAAGTCCCATTCCCACTTCCATTTCAAACTTTTTCAAGGCGAAACAGATTAAAAATGAAATGACAGAGATCATGTAAAAGGTAAACAAATAACTCTTCCGTGGTGTTTTTTCATAATAAACGTATCGTACGATAACGGTTAAGAAAAATAAGTTAATGAAAAATCGTATGATCAAAGTCCATAGATCTTCGTCATATATTTTCATTCCAAAAAAGGTAATTGATTCCATTCTATATTAATTTATCTATTAAAATTATTTTCTCTTTAAAACTATTGTATTTCAATTCAGGATAAAGCGCAATTGCACCTATACAATATTTACTTAATCCACAAGGTCTTATTTCATGTTCCTTCATCAAACTATAAAACAAACTTACGCGATTTGCATTTTCTTGTTTCAATTCGGCAACAACAACATGATCGTATGAAACATGTTCCCCATTAAACTCAAAGGCCAATCCAATGTCCAACGTTACCCGTTCCTTATCGTGGTTGTTTACTAAGGTAATTCGCTCAAAACTATTCCAAAGCTTAGGTTCTAGCTGAATTTCTTCCTTCATTATTTTGTTGACATAAAGCGC
>JADZFJ010000061.1 GCA_020849935.1 Crocinitomix sp.
TGCTTTGTTGGTTTCTGTAATTACCTGTCCTTGGCCATTTTCAGATTGAATTAATTGAAAAATTGGTCGATGGAAGTCGTCGTATTCCACAAAATATTTAAGCGTTGAATTTGAATAAACCGTGTCGACCAACTGAAATGAACTATCGGAATAGACAACGATATACTTTGAGGAAGCTTCTTCCACAAGTTCTTGATGATCCACATCGTGAATTTTATTTTCAGGCAAGGTTTGACAAGTCAACAAAGCAAAGAATAAACATGGAAGTGCCAATTTCAGCTTCATTGATTGGGAGAAAGGTTTGTTTTTAAAAACACATACTTTAAATATAAACTGAATTGTAAGATTAACAAGGAGCCGATTACGATTACGCCAAGCAACCAAAATTTAATCCACCAAACTGCAATTGTGCTTAGTAAAAGTAGGATAAAACTGATGATGCGGACTTTCTTTTGATTGAAGCGTTGATTTGAACCATAAAAATTTAATAAAGCGACCATTTTAAATACAACCACTTGAATTATTGCCGCAAGAGGATAAAAAATTAAGAAGGCGTACATGAAAAAATACATTGGTGGCAACCCATTGTCAACAAAATCAGATGCATTTAACCCGAAGATTATCCACACGAAGCCAACAAATGTTAAAAGTACACTTTTCATTTTTTAATTTTAAGCTAAAATAGCTTAACTGAATTAGTTTAGCCTTCGCGCAACTCCTCCACCAAAATTTCCGTGCTCCAAGCTTCAGGTTTTTCGGCAAACCATGCTTTTACTTTTGGCCAAACTTGCCCAAATAAGGGGGTGTCGCGATAGGCATTCAGCGATTTCTGATTGTCCCAAATGCTGTAGGTAAAATAAACGCCGTTGTTTGAGAGGTCTTTTAACAACCGAACGCTGCTGCAGCCCGGCTGGTTGGCAACTTGGGCTTTGATTTGGTAAAAATATTCTTCAAATTCCGCCGAATGAGCTTGCTGAAATGTCATTTTTACGATGCGTTGGATAGCCATATTGCTTGGTTATAGGTCGCGGTTAAAAAGGGAATCGATACTTTCTTTTGACCCTTTTGGATGAAATTCCATACGAATGGTATCGCCCACATTTAACCCTAAAAGTGAACTTGCTCCTCCTCCATTTCCGCTGACGCCTTTATTAATCGCAATTTCTAAAAATCCTGCCTCGTTAAAGAGAGCTAATTTTTCGGCAGTGGGCACTTCGTAATAGTTTTTTGAGATACTTTCGATAAAATACTGGGCATTTTTAAAGAAAATAGTGAATGGATTGCCATTTCCTACTTCGTTAAATAATTTTTCGGTGATGTTGACGATCACATTTCCGTACTTATCGGTATGGATTACTGACCCTTTGATCAAATAATTTTCAATCACCGGCTGGGTGGTAAATACCCGTTTTACTTGGTCGATTGGTTCGCCTAACTCGGTTAATTTTTTTTGATTGATTAAGCCCAAAAGGGTTGGAATATAAATGTATCGCAAAGGAAATCGCAGGGCAAATTTTGAACTAAAATCGTCGATGCGCACAATTTCTTCGGCGTTTTTGTAATCGTTTAAAAGGGAGAAAATTCCATTGTCACAGCCCACAAAATAATGCCCGTTCAATTTCATGATGATGGGGTACATATTGGTGTCGGGATTGCCAATGCCAATGAGTGGAATGGCATCCACGCCTAAAAAATGAATGGTACCTTCGGGAAAATCGCGCACCACATTGTTGACAAAATAGGCGGCTTGGGCAATATTAAACGGTTGTACATTGTGCGAAATATCGACCAATGTAATGGCGTGCGGACTTGCATATAATTGACCCTTCAACGAAGCCACGTAATGATCCGAAAGACCATAATCTGTTGTGAGCGTAATTATTTGCATTCTTTCACCTTCTATTCTCACGTTTTCCCACAATCTATGACCATGAGTACGGAGAAATTTTTAATTTTACCCAAAATTATATTTAATTTTAAGTATAAGGAGTTATTAGGTCATAATTTATTTAGATTTTGCAAGAAAAAATTATAGAAATTACGGGAATTGCACCAATTGAATTGTTTGGCGTGAACGATCATAAATTAAATTTGATTCGTACCTATTTCCCGAAATTAAAGATTATTGCCCGAGGCACTGATTTAAAAGTGGTGGGTGAACCCGAGGTGATTGAACAATTTGAGAAAAAAGTGAGTTTGTTGGTGCGACATATCGCCGAATTTAATGCGCTGAATGATGGGCAAATTGAGTCGTTGATGTTAAAAGAAACGGAGGATTTGCCTTTTCAAAATTTTGGTGAAATTATTGTTCACGGAAATGGTGGGAATTTAATTAAGGCACGCACCGTAAACCAACGAAAATTGGTGAAAGCATCGATGGAAAACGACATGGTTTTTGCGGTCGGACCTGCGGGTACTGGTAAAACCTATACCGCAGTTGCCTTGGCCGTGCGTGCCTTGAAAAATAAAGAGGTGAAGCGAATTGTGTTAACCCGCCCTGCTGTGGAAGCTGGGGAGAGTTTGGGCTTTTTACCGGGCGACATGAAAGAAAAGTTGGATCCGGATCTACAACCGCTTTTTGATGGGTTGCGTGATATGATTCCTGCCGAAAAATTGATTGAATATGTGGAAACTGGGGTAATAGAAATAGCGCCGTTGGCATTTATGCGAGGGCGAACCTTAGACAAGGCTTTTGTGATTTTGGATGAGGCGCAAAATACCACAGTCAATCAGATGAAAATGTTTTTAACCCGGATGGGGCAAAATGCTAAATTCATTATTACGGGCGACCGCACACAGATTGATTTACCAAGAAACCAAAAATCAGGTTTGATCGAAGCCCTTGAACGCCTACACGACATTAAAGGAATTTCAATTGTAGAATTGAACATTGAAGATGTGGTGCGGCATAAACTGGTTAAAAAAATTATCGAAGCCTTTGCGCAAGAACAATAAGCAATAAAAAATTACGAATAAATTAAAATGAAAGCAATTAAAGAATCAAAATTTGAATTTCCCGGACAAACCAGCGTTTACAATGGAAAAGTAAGGGATGTTTACACGATTAATAACGATCAGTTGGTGATTGTAGCCTCGGATCGAATTTCGGCCTTTGACTATATTTTGCCAAAAGCAATTCCGTTTAAAGGACAAGTATTAAATCAGTTAGCGGCTAAATTTTTACGTGCAACGGCTGATATCGTTCCAAATTGGTTAATCGATACGCCGGATCCGAGTGTGGCTGTTGGGCATAAATGTGAACCATACCGCGTGGAAATGGTGATTCGTGGTTATTTGGCTGGACATGCAGCCCGCGAATACAAAGCGGGGAAACGAATGCTTTGTGGGGTTGCTTTGCCTGAAGGGATGATTGAAAATGATCAGTTTCCAAGTCCAATTATTACCCCTGCAACCAAAGCAGATGAAGGACATGATGAAGATATTTCAAGAGAAGAAATTATTGCCAAAGGGATTATTTCTGAAGAAGATTATGTGTTGTTGGAAAAATACACCTATGCTTTATTTCAACGAGGAACTGAGATTGCAGCCGAAAGAGGATTAATTTTGGTAGACACCAAATATGAATTCGGCAAAAAGAACGGACAAATTTATTTGATTGATGAAATTCATACACCTGATTCGTCGCGGTATTTTTATGCAGAGGGGTATGAGGAACGTCAATTAAAAGGTGAAAAACAAAAACAACTTTCAAAAGAATTTGTGCGTGAATGGTTGATTGCGAATGATTTTCAAGGATTAACTGGGCAAACGATTCCTTTTATGCCGGATGATTTTGTGGAATTGGTGAGCAGCCGATACATTGAATTGTACGAAAAAATTACGGGAGAAACTTTTGTGCGGTCGGATGTTTCTGACATCGAAAACCGCATCAATACCAATGTGTTAAACTACTTAAGTTCGCATTAAAATGAAATTAAAAACGCTTTTCTTCGTCGGCTTATTTATTACTTCGTTTACCTTGGTTGCACAAAGTGAAGCCGACATTGAACGTGCGCAAAAAGCAGCCAAAAAAGCGGACAAGGCTTTTTCAAAAGGGGCTTATCAAAAAAGCATCGACTTTTATACCAAAGCCATTTCGTACGTTCCAAATTTGGAATTTAATTATTACGAACGTGGCTTGGTTTTTAAAAAAATGGGCCGGTTTGAGGAAGCCCTGGCTGACTTTGATAAAGCCATAATCATCAATGCGAACAGTCCACATTCGTATTACGAACGGGGATTGATTCATTTTGAGATGAAAAATTATCTCAAAGCGATTCAAGATTTTGATAAACAGGCCATATTAAATAGCGATCACATTGATTGTATCCGAAAAAAAGCAGCTGCCTTGGTGAAATTAAATCGTTTTGATGAAGCTATTTTGGTGTTGGATCCAGTGATTTTTAAATACAAAAACAATTCGAATGATTATGTTTTGCGGAGTCTTTGTTATTTGAACACCGGTATTTTGAAAGAGTCATACAGCGACATGCAAGCTGCCATTCGTTTAGGAGACACCACGGACGAGCGGTTCCGAGTGGAAGCGATGCTTGACATGCGATTGACTAAACCAAAAGATGCCATTCCGCTTTTATTAAAAATTGTGGAAACAACCCCGAGTGCTGAACATGCCCACGATCAATACCTTTTATCGATGGCGTATATGATGGCAGGAAATTACACGGATGCAATGACACACATTAACATCGCAATCGCAATGAATCCTTTGGCGGCATATTATTATGACAAAGGATGTTTTGCGGCTGAAAATAACGATTTAAACCTTGCCCTTGAGTGTTATACCAAAACGATTGAGTTGGATCCAACTTATGAAGCTGCGTATAACAATCGCACGTTTTATATTTGGTTGCCACGAAAAGAATTTGCAAAAGCGATTGAAGATTTGTCGGCTGTAATTGCACTCGATTCGATGGATGCTTATGCGTATAGCAACCGAAGTGTGGCTTATTTTGGATTAGGCCAAGTTGAGAAAGGTTTTTTGGATGCCTTTAAGTCGATTGAGTTGGAGCCAAGGAATCCCTATCCGTATAAAACCTTAGCTTTTGCGTATTACGCGATGAAAGATGAGGCTTTAGCCATCGAAATGGTGAGAGAGGCGTTGAGCTGGAGTTATCCGTATAAAACAGATCCAGAATTCGTAAAATTATGCGAAATATTGAAAATTGATCTTCCAAAAAAATAAGAGAGGGTAATTTTTTTTCTCCCACAGATTTCGCGGATTTTCGCAGATTTATTTTTTAGTAAGATTAAATACGAGAAGGATGTCGCGAGCGTCCCGCTCGTGCCCCGGAGATTAAAACGTCTATTTTAATTACGATTAAGCGAAGCGCGCAACCGTAAGGCTAGTAACTTTAGATTAAAAATATCTTAGAAAACTTCGAGTTTAAGCAAGGATGGCGCGAGCGTCCCGCTCGTGCCCCGGAGATTAAAACGTCTATTTTAATTACGATTAAGCGAAGCGCGCAACCGTAAGGCAAGTAACTTTAAATTAAAAATATCTTAGAAAACTTCGATTTTAAGCAAGGATGGCGCGAGCGTCCCGCTCGTGCCCCGGAGATTAA
>JADZFJ010000062.1 GCA_020849935.1 Crocinitomix sp.
AATATCCAGAGTTAATCATAGGACAAGTGACCCTTACTTCAGAAAACCCACCAGTAACCATTTTTCCTAAATCATCTGGGAACATCGAATTGTTGCTCAAACAAGAAGGCGACACGGTGCAAGAGGGTGATTTAATCTGTGTCCTTGGCAACACTTCCAATTTTCAACAAATTTTGAATCTAGAGTTTGAATTGAATTCGGTAGCTTTTGAAATTGATAGCCTCTCAGAAAATCATTGGGATAAATACGACGAAAACCTAGGTGAAATCCAGTCTTTTTTCGTCTCATTTAAAACAAGTTTCAAAGAATATAAGTTTAATTTGGGCAGCACAAGTATCGATGCGAATGTGAATTCCATATCCACCCAGATTAGCGAATTGACCGACGTTACGAATAATTTAATGAAAATTAAACGGATTTCAGAACAAGAGTTTGTATTGATCGAACGGGCTTATTTACGATTCAAAAAAATGCATGAAAAAGGGTTTTATAGTGATTCAGAATTAGAAGCAAATGAAATGAATTTTCTAAAAAATAAACGCGAATTAGAAAATATAAATATTCAAATAAACACAAATAATATTGCAATCGAACAACTAAAACGACAGCAAATTGATCTGGTAGAAAATAAAAAAGAAAACGACTTTACAAAAAGAAATTTGGTGATAGGAGAGCTACAAAGACTTCAAAGTGAGATTCTTAAATGGAAAGATAAAAATTTGATTTATGCTCCCATCAATGGAGTCGTTTCAATGAATCAAATAAGAGGAGACAATGAATATATTAATTCGAACCGAGCGATTTGTACAATTATCCCAATTGATGCTAGCTCGGAAATTATTGCAATTAGTAGGATTCCTATCAATAAAACTGGTAAACTCACAAAAGAATGTCCTGTTAATATTAAATTTTATAATTATCCCTATAAAGAGTTTGGCATCGTTTCGACTACCATTCGAAGCATTAACATTTTGGCCGATGAAGGTCTATACACGCTTGTCCTCAATCTTCCAAATCCAATCATTACTTCCTATGGAATTGAAATTCCGTACACTCCTGAAATGAAAGGACAAATTGAAATTGTCCTTGAAAAACAAAATCTTTTTGAAAAATTACGAGACGAATTCAATAGTTCAATTCAAAATTGATTTTGTCGAGAAATTTTTTTCTTTACTTTTAACATGATTTTTTAAAGATTAGTCACAAAAAGAATATGGATTTATTCTGTCAAAAGCGTACTTATTTTATTCAATTCCCTTGTTTCAACCTATATTTGTATCAGAATAAAAAAACAAATCCAATTGTAGTTGGAAAAAAATAAGCGAATGAAAAACAAAAAATATACAGTTACGGCAGCCTTGCCTTATGCAAACGGACCTCTTCATTTGGGTCATGTTGCGGGTGTTTATTTACCTGCCGATATTTTTGTGCGCTTTTTGCGAATGAAAAATGAAGATGTTGTATTTATTTGTGGAAGCGATGAGCATGGTGCTGCAATTACATTGCGCGCAAAGAAAGAAGGAATTACCCCGCAAGAAATCGTGGATAAATACCACGGAATTAATAAAAAGGCGTTTTCAGATTTTGGGATTTCATTTGACATTTATTCAAGAACATCCAATGCCATTCATCACGAAACAGCGCAGGATTTTTTCACGGTTTTAAATAATAAGGGTAGTTTTATTGAAAAAACAACCGAACAATATTACGATGAAGAATTTGGTCAATTTTTGGCCGATCGATACATCACAGGGACTTGCCCCAATTGTCAAAATGAAAATGCCTACGGCGACCAATGTGAAAAATGTGGTGCCGATTTAAGTCCAACAGATCTTATCAACCCAATTTCTACCTTGAGTGGGAAGACACCACCCTTAAAAGAAACCTCCCATTGGTTTTTGCCGATGGATCAGCATGAAGATTGGTTGAAAATTTGGATCAAGGAAGGCAAATTGGATGGCGTACAACAACACGACCCAAAAGCTTGGAGAAATCAGGTCAATGGGCAATGTATGAGTTGGATTGATGGAGGCTTGCATCCAAGAGCAATGACGAGGGATTTGGATTGGGGTGTAAAAGTGCCTTTGCCAAATTCGGAAGGAAAAGTATTGTATGTGTGGTTAGATGCACCAATTGGATACATTTCGGCCACCAAAGAATGGGCGATTGAAAACAATAAAAATTGGGAAGAATATTGGACAGGCGATACAAAATTGGTTCATTTTATTGGCAAGGACAACATTGTGTTTCACGCCATCATTTTCCCGATTTTACTGAAAGAACATGGCAACTTAATTTTGCCTGACAATGTGCCTGCGTATGAATTTTTAAATTTAGAAGGAGATAAATTTTCAACTTCAAGAAATTGGGCGGTTTGGTTGCACGAATTTATTGAGGATCATCCAAATCAACTAGACGAGTTAAAATTTGTTTTAACGTCGATTGCACCAGAGAGCAAAGATGCTGAGTTTACCTGGAAAGAATTTCAAGCACGTGTGAATAACGAATTAGCGGATATTCTGGGCAATTTTGTGAATCGTGCGGTGGTATTAACGCAAAAATATTTTGAGGGAATCGTTCCAAAACTGAACGAGCTCACGGAGGTAGATCAAGACGTTCTTGCTCAATTAGCCGGGTATCCTGAAAAAATAGAAGGATTAATTCGCAAATATAAATTGCGTGAAGCACAATCAGAAGCCATGAATTTGGCGCGACTTGGCAACAAATATTTGGCAGAAACGGAACCCTGGAAATTAGCCAAAACAGACATGGCTCGTGTAGAGACTATTTTAAATATTGCACTCCAAATCACGGCGAATTTAACCATTGCATTTGCTCCTTTTTTACCGAAAAAAGCCCAACAAATTGCTGATTTATTAAATTGTGGCGAGTTAGGTTGGGATGTTTTTGGAAGTGGTTCTATTTTACCGATCGGCCATCAAATTAACACAGAAAAACCTGAAATTTTGATTGCAAAAGTGGATGATACCTTTGTAGAAAAACAAATTGCAAAACTCGAAGCATCAAAAGTGGCGAATACCATTGCACCTAAAACTCCACAAAAAGAATTGGTGAGTTTTGATGATTTTACTAAAATGGACATTCGTATAGGCGAAATTTTAGCCGCTGAATCGGTGCCAAAATCAGATAAATTATTGAAATTATTGGTGGATGTTGGGGTGGATAAACGCACGATTGTTTCAGGAATTGCTGAACATTTTAAACCTGCCGATGTTATTGGTAAAAAGGTATGTGTTTTACTAAATCTTGCGCCACGCGCCATTAGAGGAGTGACTTCGGAAGGAATGATTTTAATGGCAGAAAACGAAGAGGGAAAACTAAGTTTTGTTTCGCCACAAGACGGTTTTGGAGCAGGATCAGAAGTGAGATAATTTATTTTTACCCTGAAAATTCGGAATTCAATTCCGAATTTTCAGGGTAAATTTTTATATTTATTAGTATGATTGATCGATTTGAAACAAATAGTCTAATTGAAATTAAATATTCCTCAAATCCAAAATTATCAAAAGGAAATAAACAATCTTTTGCCGACTTAGGAACGACAAAAAACTTTATCATTACACCAAATACCGATGATTATATGATCGCGGAAAATATAAGAGTTTGTAACCTCCATGATTTTATTTCCAATTATCTACCAATCCGTTAACTATGAACAAAGATCAAAAATACTGCAATAGTTTAATCGATTATTCGCGATTAAAAACCCGCGAAGTAGCCATTGGGAATGTGAATTTTGGTGGCGAAAACCCCATTCGTTTGCAATCAATGACAACCGTTGATACCATGGATACCGAGGCCTCGGTAGCACAAGCGATTCGTATGATTGAGGCTGGTTGTGAATTGGTTCGATACACCGCTCCTTCCATTAAAGAAGCTGAAAATCTAAAAATTATTCGTGAAGAATTAACCAAATTGGGAATTACTACCCCCATTGTTGCAGATATTCATTTTACCCCAAATGCAGCGGAAGTGGCAGCTTTGCACATTGAAAAAGTGCGTGTGAACCCAGGAAATTATGCGGACAAGAAAAAATTTGAAGAAATTGAATACACCGACGAATCGTACCAAGCAGAGCTAAATCGAATTCGCGAAAAATTC
>JADZFJ010000063.1 GCA_020849935.1 Crocinitomix sp.
AAATTTTAACGACAAAGTTGGTATTAAAGTAAGTAGATTTGGGCAATTTCCGTTTATTCCTATCGCCACTTCAACGCCAGACGATTGGACAGGGCCGACCTACAAACCACAATTACTCACCGATGGTGGTTGGCAATTTGCCCTCAATTACAAATTTTAATTCCTAAATCGTATTTGCTCCTTGGATAGCTCCATGTGCTGTCACACCAGCAAAAAACTCTCCATAAATTGCCTAAAATTACCTATCTTCGTTAACTTATGCTGATTTTGAAAGTTTTAGATTTTCATTTTTCAGTTCAAAAACGAATATTATGAGGTTGAAATTTTTGGTTATTTTGATTTGCTTAGTCAGTTTAAGTGGATTTTCTCAAACTGATTTTCCACTAGAAACGGTTCTTCAGAAAGGACATACGGATTATATCCGCGCGTATGATTTTAGCAAGGATTCCAAATTCGTGGCTTCTGGAGGTTTTGATAATTTGGTGATTTTATGGGAGGTGGAATCTGGCAAACAAATTCGCACCTATGCTGGGCATACAGAGCGAATTCGATCCATTTATTTTAGTCCTGATCAAACGCAACTTTTGACGTTAGGGGCGGATAATAAAATCATTATATTTGAGGTGATTACAGGTAAAATTGTAGCCACTTTTGAAATCCCTGACCAAGAATTATTCCGCGTTTTTTACTCCAAAAATGGTCAGTACATTTATGCTACTGACGATCGGCACGGGGTGTTTTTGTGGAAAATAGATGGTGACTATATCGGCAAATTTCAAAAGGATTATTCTGCTTTTGTAGAACCCGATTTAATGAATTTAGCGGGTGATCGAATTTTATCAGAAGATGATGGAAAAGGTTCAGTGGTGATTGACGTTCCTTCTAAAGATACCGTCTTTTCTATTCCGTTTGACAAGGTTCATAGTCAGTCCTATAGTCCAAATGGAATGTACATAGGAATCAGTTCACGGAAATTATTTTCATCGGTTTATAACGCGCAAACAGGCGCTTTAATTCACGAATTTCGGTACGATGAAAATGAGTGTGATGGCTGTAATACCAAACATGTATTTAGCCCAGATAGTAAATACCTCATTACCATGTCAAGTAAAACGCCCGCTACGATTTGGGAAATTGAAACTGGCAAAAAAATCCGTTCTTATTTAACCTTGGATGATACACCTAGTCAGTTAGTTTTTAGTGAATTGGGCACTTATGTGTTGATTTCTTTTGACGACGAAGTGTATGTGTATGACACAAGAACTGGACGTGAACGCATTCATGTTTCCTCAGAAAAAATTGACTATTACGATTTTAAATTTTCTCAAAATGAGGAGTATATCGTTTTACCAAATGACAATGGCGGCCTTGACTTATGGAGTTTGAAAAAAGGAAAAATTCTTAAAACAATTCAAGGTTACCTCAATCAGCCGAATGCAACGGGCATGAATTTAAGTTATAGCAATTGGATTCAACAATCGATTTTGAAATACATCCAACATAAAAGAAAGGTACTGTTAAGTCCTGATAACGAAAATATTGTGGTTGGAGGAATTGATACATGCGCCATGTTAATCAACCTAAAAACAGGTCGAATTGTACAGACCTTTCAAGGACATTCGAAATCTGTTATAGCGTTTGATTTTACACCCGATGGTAAATATTTAGCCACAGGGGGAGGTGATCGGAATATTCAAATTTGGGAGGTAAAAACAGGAAAATGGGAAAAAACCTTGGATGACCATCAAGAAACCATTTGTGATTTGAAGTTCAGTAAAGATGGCGAAACATTATTGAGTGGAAGTTGGGATGGATCGGCAAGGATTTGGTCATGGAGAAAAGGAACCTCAAAATATATGGATTTTGGGAATATTTCCCCTTATTGTATCGGTTTTACCCCAGACGAACTTTATATTGTGAGTGCCGATGTCAACAAAAACGTGCAATTTTGGGAAAGTGATGCATTGGCTCCTTTCCGAACCTTAGTAGGTCACACCGACATTCCAAGTGGGTTTGATTTTAGTCCAGATGGTAAAACCATGGTGACCTCTTCGTGGGATGGAAAAGTGAGGGTGTGGGATTTAATTTCAGGGATGTTAATCGCCAAGATGACGCATCACCAAGGTCAGGTTTATGGGGTGAAATATGATCCAAAAGGGCGTTTTATAGCTTCTTGTGGGGCAGATAATAAGATTATTTTATGGGATCCAGTTTCAAATAAAATCGTATCTACCTTGGCGGGACATTCAAGCGCCATTACAAGTTTGGATTTAACTTCAGATGGTAAACAACTGGTTTCGATAAGTGTGGATGGCGTGATTAAATTGTGGAATTTGGAGACTTTTAACGAGGTTTATTCACGAATTCAATTGAGTACGACCGAATGGTTGTCAACCACCCCAGCAGGTTATTTTGACGGTTCATCCGATGCCTTAAATTGGGTGAATTATGTAAAAGGAAACCAGGTAGTTAATGTGGCGAATCTTTTCGAAAAATATTATACACCAGGCTTAATTGAACGGGTTCAAAATGGAGAAGTTGGATTAAACGACCGGGGTGAATTATTAAACGATGCCATGGAATCGCTGCCCGATTTGACAATTGCGCTTTCCACAGCTGGGAAACGCAGCTTAGTGCTCGAAGAAGATTCGATTGTTCAAGTAAATACAGCAAAAATTCCGTTGGAAATTGGGATCAGCCAAAGTTCGATGTTATTGGATGAAATTCGGATTTATAACAATGGAAAATTAGTGGTACAAGAACCGTTGGATGAAAATATTGCATTTAGAGGCGCTGAAGCAAACAAACGGATTTATGAAGTGGAATTATCTGGTGGAATCAATCGAATTCACGCGGTTTTAGTGAATGCGCAACGCACTGAATCTGCTCCAACCACCGTGGTGGTAGAATATAATGGAACGCCTTCAAAAACGGATCTTTTTGTGTTAACCATTGGAATTAACACCTATAAAAATCCTGCATATAATCTTAATTATGCGGTGAATGATGCGGCTAGTTTTATGCAATCCATGGAAATTGGAGGAAATACGCTGTTTGATTCGGTTTACACCTATTCATTAACGAATGCACAAGCCACCAAACAAATAATTTTACAAACCATTGATAAAATTAAATCAATGATTGGCAATGAAGACGTTTTTGTGTTTTATTATGCCGGTCATGGGGTAATGAGCAATGAGGTTGCACCCAAACCCTCCGAATTTTTTATTGTGACACACGATGTGACCAATTTGTACGACGCACCAGCGGTGATTCGCCAAAAGGCAATTGCTGCGAGTGAGTTGATGACGATTTCAAAAGAGATTTCGGCTGAAAAACAATTGTTTATTTTGGATGCTTGCCATTCGGGTGGTGCCATTGAATCTTTCGCATTACGCGGAAGCGAACGGGAAAAAGCCCTGGCACAATTGGCCCGAAATACGGGAACATTTTTCCTCACAGCTGCTCAAGATGCTCAATTTGCGAATGAGGTTGGAAAACTGAATCATGGGTTATTTACTTACGCCCTGTTAGAATTGTTGAATGGAACTGTTGTTTTAGAAGGTGATGATAAAATCACCGTCAATGAATTAAAAACCTATGTCGAAGAACGGGTTCCAGAATTGTCTGAAAAATATCAAGGCAGTCAACAATATCCAACGGGCTACAGCTTTGGACGTGATTTCCCAATCGTCTTATTAAAATAAAATATGCAAGCAAAAACAGTTAATTTTTCACGTACTGTGATTACCGAATTAATGATTCCTTCCTTCGCTAATTTTTCTGGAAAGGTTCATGGAGGAATTTTATTGTCCTTAATGGACAAAGTGGCTTATGTCTGTGCTGCAAAGCATTCAGGGGCATATTGTGTGACTGTTTCGGTGGATGGCGTAGAGTTTCGTGAACCTGTCGAAGTGGGTGAGTTGGTTTCACTTTCCGCTTCTATCAATTACGTGGGTAATTCGTCCATGATTATTGGAATTCGGGTGGAGTCGTTAAAACCTAAAACAGGCGAATTAAAACACACTAATTCGTGTTATTTTACGATGGTTGCCAAAGACGATAATGGTCAATTGTTGACAGTTCCTTCGTTAATTCTTGAAAATGAGACGGATGTGCGACGATTTTATGATGCAAAAACGTTAAAAGAAAAAAGACAAGAAATTACCAACTTATTGCAGCAAGAAGTCCATGTTTTAAGCACTTCGGACATGATAAAAGGGTTAGAAGAAAATCGTTGCATTATTCAATTTTAATTAAAAATAAAAAAAAATGCACTGATGTTCAAACCTTTTCGTAATTTGTACGTTATAGAGTTGAGGGGTGGTTCCCTCAATGTTTAACATTTATTGGTTTTGAAAAGAGTTCTGTTCATTTAAACAGAACTCTTTTTATTTTTGGTAAGGGGCGATGAAACCACGATTTGAATGAGTAATTTTGTAAAAAATGGAGTGCTAGCCTAATTTTCATGAGTAAACGTGCGTTAAAAAAATACCTTGATGATCTTCCAGCCGAAGCTTTGCAAGAACAAATTTTAGAACTTTATGACCGACTAAAAGAGGTAAAAGAGTTTTATAATTTCGTATTTAATCCAAACGAAGACAAACGGTTAGATGAAGCGAAGTTTAAAATTAACAAAGAATATTTTCCTCCAAGCCACCGAAGACCGAAAAAAAGACGATCGATTGCTCAAAATACCATTAAAAATTTCCAAAAATTAGGTGTTGATCCACAAGTAATCACCGAATTAATGGTGTTTAATTTAGAAACCATTTGTCGGTCGGCGACAATGAGAGAAATTTACCAAGAAAGTTTTTACAAAAGCACCTTAAAATCGTTCAAAGAAACCATTGATTACAGCCGTGAAAATTCAACTTTTACTACTATTTCTGAACGATTAAAAATTCTAATCGACCAAATTAATGCGGAAGATTGGATGAATCGATTTGCTTTTTTCGAGTTGATAGAAGAGGGGATGTAGCGCATTTTTTGATTCGTGGTTCAAGGTATTTTGACAATTGAGTAGGGGAAATCTTTTATGTATTCGATTACTGTCAAACAAGTTAAAAATATACCTATGAGATTTAAAATTACTTTAGTGAGTTTTGTTTTACTAGCAAGTATGACAAAAACTTATGCGGCAGAGAAAACGTCTGTGGTCAATGGAAATTGGTCTGACCCTGCCACTTGGAGTCCTGTTGGTGTTCCGATGACGGAAGATACAGTGATTATTAACACCAATGTAACCGCAACAGGAATAGTGGATGTAGGGATTGATTATTTGATTATTAATGAAGGGTTTACATTGTCCAGTGATTTTGCGTTTGGCTTACATGGCAATTTAATTAATAATGGAACGGTTGATGTGGCCGAGTTTGCAGTTGGCGATGGCGAATTTTCAGAAAATGAGGGTACTATTAATGCGACTATTTTAGGTACTGGAAATTCAGAATACTTTAAAAACAACGGCATAATAAATGCGACCACGATGGCAACGAGCGAGCCACTTTTAGAGAATTACGGTACTATAAATGTTCAGGATTTTACAACCTCTGAACTGGTTGAAAACCATTTTGCTATTTTTTGTGATAATTTATTTACCAATACGGCCAAATTCAATAATCATACAGGCGCTGCCTTGGTTGCAACCACCTTAATTACGGAGGGTGATTTGACCAATGATGGTGACATTACTTGCACCACATGGACGGTGAACGAGGTAACTGTAGATGGAACTGACGGGAAGTTTTGTGTTGCGGGCTGTTTTATTAATAGCGGTACTATTGAAGGTTCAATTGATATTTGTGATGCCAGTCCTGATGGTATTTGTGATCTAAATATGGGCACGATTGCAGGGTCAGTTACCAATTGTGTAGGTTCGCCTTGTATTGACAATTTATCGGTAGAAGATGAACTTGCTTTGTCGCTTAATGTTTATCCAAACCCAACGAATGGAACACTTTACATAGATTTGTCTCTTTTAGAAAATGAAACAACTATTCAAATTTGTTCACTTAATGGTCAGGTGATTTATTCAACGAATCAATATACAAAATCGGTTTACACCATTGAATTGAGTGATTTAAGTTCAGGTGTATATATCTGTAAAGTGCAAAATCAAAAGATGAGTTGGCAAGAGTTGATTGTAGTTAACTAGCAGATTTGATAATCGTAAACTGAAATAAAATGCATCCCCGTTTTTTGCAAAAGGGATTGTATTGGAGCTCATTTATTATTGATCCCAAGTTATTGGGAGGAATAATAAATAGCGGGAATGGAAAGCCCGGTACCCTTTATCGTTTGGTTTCAACCAAGGGATAAAGGGGATTTGCCCAAATAATTAATAAAGGAATTGATGGAATACTACCTCTTGATTTACATTTCAATAATTTAAAAGATGAGTCGATTGGGAAATTAAGAGGATTAGCCACAGAAAAACAAGGGGTTTTAATTTTCAAAACCCAACAAATTCGAAAATTATCCCTACTTTAATCCAATATTTAAAGCAAGTGATAGTTCTTGTTTAAGTAGCTGAACGGATTGAAATGAAAAAGATTAGTTGTTGCCTTTTTTTAG
>JADZFJ010000064.1 GCA_020849935.1 Crocinitomix sp.
AATGATTCAATTTATGCAGAGGTTGAAAATAAAACCTACCAAGTGAGCCAAAAACAAGGACGAATTGATGTTTATCCGAAAGGGATGTATTATATAGATTCGGCTAAAATTCGTTTGATTGAAGGAAAAGACACCTTATTAATTGAAGGATTAATGGATCGAGGTTATCCAGAAAGTGGGCAATTGATTCCCGAAGTTGGCATTCGAATTGTCAATGGAAATTTAATTTTGTCAAACGAAGACTATCATTCAACCATCAATCCAAACGAATTGGAAATGTGGTACAACGAGATGTATGACGAAATGTACGGCGATAATTTGACCAATTATTCCAACGAAGCATCGTCGATTTGGCAAAAACAAAACGGTGTTTGGAAAAAGGTGAGTGTCGATTATTCAACTATTGATAAAATTCCTTTTGGCTACTTGGTGTCTACAGGGTACTTTTTTGAAATTCTGAATCCACAACGTGTCGAAACGAAAGAAACGCCAAGTCGTGTATTACTTTTAGATGAAAATTTAAAAGCCATACCTTTTTACGATTATTTCGACTTTGAAAAAGCCTATATTCATGATTATGGGATAGAAGTTTGGTTAGAAAATGGCTGTTTTTTGATCGGAAACGATGGCAAATTTATCACGGATGACTTATGGAGCGCTTTTGAATTAGAAGACGGTAAAATCAAAGCCATTCGGTACAAATCATTTACGGACGATGATTATTGGTTGTACGAATCAGAACTTCTGATTGACGAAATCAAATACTTTGATTATCCCGTAAAATAAATCAACTTTCTTCCCATCTTTGTACTAGTAAATTTCAGGGTGAAAAAGTGAATTTTTACTTTTTCAGCTTCAAAAAATAAATTATTCATGGTAATCGAAGTTGGTGATAAATTAATCTCAGACGAACTCTTTCGAAAAGAATTTGTGTGTAATTTAAATGCATGTAAAGGGGCATGTTGTGTAGAAGGTGATACAGGCGCACCACTCGAATTAGACGAAATTGATTTGTTGGAAGAACACCTCGATGCCATTAAACCTTTTATGGTAACAAAAGGCATTGAAGCGGTGGACAAGCAAGGCGTGTTTTACATGGATCATGACAATAATCCCGTTACCATGTTGGTGAAAGGTGCCGAATGTGCTTTTGTTTATAGAGATGAGGTAGGGATTACAAAATGTGCCGTTGAAACTGCGTATCGCGAAGGAAAAACCTCTTTTAATAAACCGATTTCTTGCCATTTGTATCCCATCAGGGTCGAAAAATTGCGAAGTTTTACGGCATTAAATTACGACCGTTGGCCAATTTGTAATGACGCCTGCACACTTGGCGAACAATTGGGGGTGCCAGTTTACAAATTTTTAAAAGAGCCAATCATTCGGGCTTATGGCGAATCATTTTATCAAGATCTCGAAAAAATCGAAATCGAATTAAAAAGCAATTCCGAATTTGACGATAAGTAAGCTAATTCACTTGAAAAACAGGTTTGAAAAATCCGAACGATTAACCAGCAAATCCATCATGGAAAGTGTGTTTGCACAAGGAACGACGCTCAAAAAATTCCCACTCATCGCCAAGTACAAACGAGTTGAATTTGAAGATGAAGTCCCGATTAAAGTGGTGGTCTCCATTCCAAAGCGGTTGGTGAAAAAAGCAGTAGATCGTAACAGAGTACGGAGACAAATCAAAGAAGCCTATCGCCTTGATCGAACCAACTTAAAAAACAACTTGGCGAACAATAAAATAAGTTTGGCACTGTTTTTAATCTATACCGGAAAAGAAAATCCGCTTTATTCGGAAATTGAAGAAAAAATACACTTACTTTTAAATGAAATTAATAAAACCATTGTTGAAGCCAATCAACAAGCAGAATAGTAAAGATAGAAATTATGAATAAGTTGATCACCTCCATTTTATTGTTGCTTTTTGGCCTCTTTGCATTTCAGGCAACTGCGCAACCCGAATTAGAAGAACAACAAAATGCCGATTTTGAAATCCTCAAAAATTTGGAATTATTTGAACTCATTTATAAAACTGTCGATTTAAACTACGTGGATGAACCAAATCCGGGTGCATTAATGAAAGCGGCGATTGATGCCATGTTGTATGAATTAGATCCTTACACTAATTACATCCCTGAATCGCAAATCGAAGATTTTAAACTCATGTCCACTGGGCAATATGGTGGCATTGGTGCAATCATTCGCCAAAATAAAGAAGAGGTGATGGTGATTGATCCGCAAGAAGGATTTCCAGCACAAAAAGCAGGTTTAATGGCAGGCGATGTTTTTCTAGAAATTGATGGACGAAGTGTGGTCAACTTAACCTCTGAAGAAGTTTCTGAAAAATTAAAAGGAAAACCAGGTTCCGAATTGTCCATCAAAGTAAAACGAGGTGATTCCAACCTAACGGTAAAAGTTGTTCGCGAAGAAATTAAATTTAAGCCCGTCCCTTATTATGGGATGATCTCGAACGAGATTGGATACATCAAATTAAATTCGTTTACCCAAACCGCTGGCGCCGATGTCATGGAAGCTTACCGCGCATTAGAAGGTGGAAAAGGAATGAAAAAATTAGTCCTCGATTTAAGAGGAAATGGCGGAGGATTGGTGATTGAAGCCGTCAAAATTGTCAACATGTTTGTGGACAAAGGAACAGAAATTGTCTCTATAAAAGGACGCGATGAAACGGTGAATAAAACCTATACCGCCTCTGTCAATCCAATTAATACTAAAATTCCAATTGTGGTGTTGGTGGATGAAGGCGCAGCTTCGGCAAGTGAAATTGTGGCAGGTGCTTTACAGGATTTAGACAGGGCCGTGGTTTTAGGTGAAACTTCGTTTGGAAAAGGATTGGTTCAACGCCCACTCGACCTTAAATACAATGCGAAAATTAAAATCACCATTGCAAAATATTACACCCCAAGCGGCCGCTGTATTCAAAAACTCGATTATACCAACCGCGAACAAGGGGATAAAGCAGGTGCTATTTCTGACTCCTTACTCACCAAATTCAAAACCTTAAATGGTCGCCAAGTAATTGACGGTCGGGGAATCGAACCAGATGTCGCCATTGCTCGAAAAGAATACTCCATTTTAACGGGAACCATTGTACTCAACGATTTAATTTTTAATTACGCCACCCAATTTCAGCGCAAAAATCCAACCTTGTTAAAACCGCAAGAATTTTCTATCACCGACGAAATTTATGCCGATTTTACCGCCTTTGTTTTGGCGCAAGAATTTGAATACAATACCAATTCAATGGCCTTGATCAAAGAACTTCAAGAAGCAGCCGAAAAGGAAAATTCGTACTCGCCTGCAAAAGCCGAATTTGAAGCTTTAATCCAAAAATTAACTCCCTCAAAAGAAAACGACTTGCAAAAATATAAAAACGAAATTATTCCCATTTTAGAGGATGAAATCATCGGGCGATATTACTACGAAACAGGCCGCATCATGCACAGTTTAATAAAAGATGAGTATATTCTAGAAGCCATTAAAATATTGAACGACATTCCACGTTATAAAAAAGTGTTGAATATAGAATCTGAATAAATGTTTGATAAATGGCTTAACTTACCAGCACATTTATATCTTAGAATCACCGCGTTAACCATCTTGATTGTTGGCGTTGCCTTGTCTAATGTCCTCATGAGTATTGGCACCATTTGGATTATTTCCAATTGGATCATCGAAGGAAAATTTTCGACCTATTGGCAACGATTTAAAGCCAATAAACTGAGCTGGCTTGTCGTTTTTATCTTCTTCGCCCTTGCCCTTTCGTTAAGTTGGAGTTCCGATTTGGCGTATGGGTTTAAAGACCTGCGCATCAAACTTCCCTTTATTGTAAGTCCGCTAGTCCGTGCAACTTCTGACGAAATTTCTCCCAAACATTTTCAATTTTTACTCTACGTTTTTATAGGCATTGTCGGCTTTACCACGGTTTATAACATGATCCATTTTAACTACTATTTAGAAAATAATAGTGACATCCGGAACATGTCCGTTTTCATCAACCACGGGCGCTTGGCCATCTTAATTAACTTGGCATTTTTTACATGCCTGGCATTCATTCACCGCAAAGTGCCCTACCGAATTATTTGGGTGGTGCTTGCTGGGTGGTTCTTGTTTTACATCTTTAAAGCACAAACCATCAACGCCTATCTACTTTTTATAATTCTGGCGGTTTTCAGCATCTTTTATTTCATCCATCAAATTCGCCACAAAGGCAGAAGAATGGTGGCTTATTTACTCTTTTTTGGCTGCATTTTAGCCGTGGGCATTGTAAGTTTCAAATTCATCAAATCCATTAATACTACCGAAAAAATCGACCTGACCGAATTAGAACTTTACACGCCCAACAACAACCCCTATCACCACGACACCACCATTAAAGAAATGGAAAATGGGCATTATGTCTGGCTCTATGTCAACCAACAAGAAATGAAAAAAGAGTGGGAATTAAAATCCGAAATTCCATACGATTCATTGGACCGCATTGGGCAACCCATGTACGGAACCTTAATGCGTTACCTCACCTCGCTGGGCTTCAGAAAAGATTCCATGGGCGTGGCACAACTCACCCCAACCGATATTGAAAAAATAGAAGACGGACACACCAGCGCGCACAATAACAAAGGCTTAGCCAGTCGCATCAGCACCTTTTTAATCGAATATAATTTATACAAACAAGGGGGCAATCCCAACGGAAATTCATTTTTCCAACGCATCGAACACCTCAAAGCCGCGCAGTACATTATTGCCCATAAATATTTATTGGGCGTCGGAATCGGCGATGTCCCCGGCGCATTTACCGATGCTTATCAAAAAACAAACTCTAAACTAAATAAAGAAATTCAATACCGTTCGCACAACCAATACCTCACCATTTGGGTCAGCCTCGGCATTTTTGGCTTAATTGCATTCGTGCTCATGCTATTTCTGCCTTTTTTCCATAAAAATCTGGACTATTTCTTTTACATCGTCATGATCAGTTTAGTGGTTTCGTGCCTGTTCGAGGATTCCATCGAAACCCAAGCAGGCGTTACCATTTTTGCGCTTTTTTACAGCCTTGCTAACTTCCGTGGCGTTAAGAAAATAAGTTAAATTTTTTGGGCAAATCCCCCCAACGAGTTGGGGGGGGCGGGCTATCTGTTCCCGCTATTTTTTCGAAAAAAATGAGCTCCACGCCTATCCCTTTTGCGCCCCAACCCCCCAAATCCGTCAAGAACTAAAAAAATATTTTGAATTATTTATTCAATTTCCTAACAGATTAAGAACAATTAGTTAAAATGATTGAAAACTTGAACAATTTTTAATCCAATGTATTTATATTTGTATTGATGTGGTGTGCATCATTTAAAAAATAAAACAGATGAAATTTCAAGATAGACATATTGGGCCAAACGATGCCGAAAAATCCGAAATGTTAGAAGCAATTGGTTTAAAATCATTAGACGAACTAATTGAGAAAACCGTTCCTAGTCAAATTCGATTAAAAAGTCCACTTAATTTACAAGCGGCAATGACAGAGTTTGAGTACCTCAACCACATGAAGGAAAAAGGTGCTAAAAATAAAGTTTATACCAACTTTTTAGGACAGGGCTACTTCGGAACCATCGTACCAAGTGTTAATTTAAGAAATATTTTCGAAAATCCAGGATGGTACACAGCCTACACCCCTTACCAAGCAGAAATAGCACAAGGTCGTTTAGAGGCTTTGTTGAATTTCCAAACCATGGTAATGGATTTAACAAAAATGGACATCGCCAACGCTTCGTTGTTGGACGAAGGAACAGCAGCTGCCGAAGCAATGATTATGTTCTTTAATTTAAGATCACGCGATCAAAAAGCAGACAATGCCGTAAAATTCTTCCTTTCAAATACCTGCTACGCACAAACTATCGATGTTGTGATCGGTCGTGCCGAAGCTATGGGAATCACTGTTGATCTTGGAAATCCTGACGAATTTAAACCGTCTAAAGAATATTTTGGGGCTTGCGTACAATATCCAGATTCGTTTGGTAAAGTAGGCGACCTTTCCGACTTTATTGAAAATGCACATGCGTTTGATATTAAAGTAGGTGTAGCATCCGATTTAATGGCCTTGGTCGTCTTAACCCCTCCGGGTAAATGCGGTGCCGATGCTGTTTTTGGAAACACTCAACGTTTTGGGGTGCCAATGGGCTTTGGTGGACCACATGCAGCATTTTTAGCTACCCGCGACGATTATAAACGCCAATTACCAGGTCGAATCATCGGAGTGTCAATTGATGCTGAAGGAAATTATGCCCTCCGAATGGCCTTGCAAACCCGCGAGCAACACATCAAACGTGATAAAGCAACCTCCAATATTTGCACCGCACAAGCACTTTTAGCCATCATGGCAAGTATGTATGCGGTTTATCACGGACCAAAACAATTACGCAAAATCGCTATCGAAATGCACTTAAAAGCAGTGTATGTCGAAAAACAATTAAAAGAAATGGGCTATACTTCCCTCAACGGAAGTTATTTCGATACCTTACATATCCAAACTCCTGCTAACTTATCTACTGAAAAAGTAAAAACAGTGGCGCTTAGCAAAGGGTTAAATTTACGCTATGTAAACGACCGTGAACTTACCATTTCATTGGACGAATCTACCACCAACCAAAGTTTACAATTGTTGTTAACTGTTATGGCAGAAGCTATTGGCAAAACAGCAAGCACTGTAAACGATCAATGGCAATCAGAAAAATGCCCGCTTGCCGCAGGATTACACCGATCAGATAAAATTTTAGATTTTGCGGTATTTAACACCTACCATTCCGAATCAAAAATGATGCGGTATATTAAAAGTTTAGAAAATAAAGACATCTCTTTGGTACATTCAATGATTGCATTAGGTTCATGTACCATGAAATTAAATGCAGCCAGCGAATTAATGCCTTTGTCTTGGCCAGAATTTGCCAATATTCACCCGCATACACCAGAAAATCAAGTGGCGGGTTATACCGAAATTTTATCCGAATTAGCTTCTGATTTATGTGAAATTACCGGATTTGCAGGAATGTCAATGCAACCAAATTCAGGTGCGCAAGGCGAATATGCCGGACTCATGGTCATTCGTGCGTATCACCATGCCAATGGCGATTTCCACCGAAACATCTGTTTAATTCCTTCCTCAGCACACGGAACAAATCCAGCCTCTGCAGTAATGGCGGGTATGGAAGTAATCGTCACCAAATGCGATGAAAACGGAAATATCGATGTACAAGATTTAAAAGAAAAAGCAGAACTTCACAAAGCTAATTTATCGTGTTTAATGGTCACTTATCCATCTACACACGGGGTTTACGAAGAATCTATTATTGAAATCACTTCCATCGTTCACGCCAATGGCGGACAAGTGTATATGGATGGAGCAAACATGAACGCGCAAGTGGGGTTAACAAATCCTGGAAACATTGGCGCCGATGTTTGTCACTTAAACTTACACAAAACCTTTGCCATTCCTCACGGAGGCGGAGGCCCAGGAATGGGACCAATTGGCGTAGCAAAACATTTAGTACCATTTTTACCCGGAAATCCAAACGCCAATCCTGCCGATGCAGCCAAAGAAATTCGTTCAATTTCTGCCGCAAAATACGGAAGCGCCTTGGTATCCTTAATCTCTTACGGATACATCAAAATGTTGGGTGGAGAAGGCTTAAAAGCATCTACCGAAAACGCTATTTTAAATGCCAATTATTTACGTGTAAAATTAGCACCGCATTACCCAATTTTATATACAGGTAAAAACGGAACCGTAGCACACGAAATGATTGCCGATTGCCGCGAATTCAAAAAAACTGCCGGAGTTGAGGTTGGAGACATTGCAAAACGTTTAATCGATTATGGATTTCACGCACCAACTGTTTCATTCCCAGTGGCAGGAACGTTAATGATCGAACCAACAGAAAGCGAAGACAAAGCAGAGTTAGATCGATTCATTGAAGCCTTAATTTCAATCAGAAAAGAAATTGAAAACATTGCCGTACTTGGTTTAGATCACGAAAATAACTTATTGCACAATGCACCGCACACAGCAGCTTGCTTAATTGCCGACGAATGGAAAATGCCATACAGCCGTCAAGAAGCAGCTTACCCAGTAAGTTATTTACAATCGTCAAAATACTTCTCACCCGTTCGCCGCATCGACAACGCACACGGCGACCGCAACTTAGTGTGCAGCTGCACCCCAATCGAGGCTTATATCGAGACTTCGATTTAGGTTTTAGAAAATTGATTTTGAAAAGTCCCTCCAAAAGGTTTTTGGGGGGATTTTTTTTTGGGGTTGGATAATAGTGGCTGGAGGATGAGAAGTGTCAAGGACATTATTTCGTTCTGCCAAAGCGCTGGTAGAAGCAATTTACTAAAAAGAGAGTGATTTGCTTATTTGTGTTCATCTCCTTTACATTAGTCCCTAAATTTAAGCTCTGATGCCTCGTGTTTATCTAACCAGTCATTAGTTATATCCATAATTTTATTTATGAATTTGTGGAACGACTTAAAATCTTTAAACTCGTCTCCTTGGGGGACATAATAGTTTGGGTTTAAATAATCTTTATTATTGCATATGATTAAATAAGTATCGGCCACTTGAGGTGTTTCAATTTTTTCAGTTGAACGGAACCATAACTTTTTAAGTTCAACATATATTTCTTCAGGTAAAAATGGATCTCCAATCAAGGACATGAAGATAAAATGATTGAATGCATCTTCTTGTATGATCAACTTGGTGTCCATTGTGAAAATCGAATGTCCTATAAAGGAATGTTCTTGCATTAATTTCTCGGAACGCAATTGAGTTAAGTATAATAATGCCGAACCACCACCTCCGCCATATGCCTGCCAAGAAACTGTGATAATAGATGATGAAAATGCTTTCATGAATTGACTTACAACTTCAAACTGTCTGTCTTTTACACTTTTTTTAAAAGAAATTTTCTTAGCGAGCAAATACGCCATGAGTGAGATTACCAATGAAGCAATCGCGATTAATGTCTGTGAAATATCAGACCATTTAAAACTGTCGTCTACGCACATTTGTTGTGTTTTGTTCTGTCCTTATACATTGCTTTTAATTGTTTTGATCCTAATCGACGTTTTTCTATGTTGCTTCTGTGGCGGAAAAATGG
>JADZFJ010000065.1 GCA_020849935.1 Crocinitomix sp.
GCTGCAATTGCTGCTGCTTCATCTTTAATTTTGGATTCTTTGTGAGCTCTTTGACGCATTACCTCTTCGTGTGATTTTTTCACTGATTCAGTTGCTAGTGTGGCGTAACCTTGAGGAATAAGGAAATTTCTTCCGTATCCATTTTTTACCGTTACCACGTCGTCTTTATATCCTAGTTTATCTACGTTCTTTTTTAATATTACTTCCATTACAAGGGAATTTTAAAATTCAACACTAATTAATTATTTCATTAAATCGGCAACATAAGGAAGGATTGCAAGGTGTCTTGCTCTTTTTACTGCCTTATTTACTTTTTTCTGAAATTTTTGAGAAGTCCCAGTTACTCTTCTTGGCAAAATTTTACCTTGTTCATTAATGAATTTTAGCAAAAAATCTGGATTTTTATAATCTACATATTTAATGCCACTTTTTTTGAATCGACAGTATTTTTCTTTTTTTACTTCGATGCTAATCGGGGTTAAATATCTAATTTCTGATGGTGTCATTTTCTAAATCTTATTTAATTAAACACTTGTTAATTATGCTTTTGCAGCATTTCTTGTTTTTTCAGCAAACGCAACATGATCTTTTTCCATTCGCACGGTTAAAAATCGCATAATACGTTCATCACGCTTAAAATTGATTTCAAGCTTTTGGATAACATCTCCATTTGCTTCAAATTCTACAAGATTGTAAAAGCCATTTGATTTTTTTTGAATTTGGTAAGCCATTTTTTTGAGGCCCCAGAATTCTTTGTGTTTAACCACTCCACCATGTGAGGTGATAAAATCTTCATACACTTTTACTGCTTCCTTTGTCTGTTCTTCAGACAAAACGGGAGTTAAAATGAAAACAGTTTCGTACCTATTCATATATAAAAAATTTAATTAGGGCGCAAAGATAGGTTTATTATTTGAAGTACAATGCAAAATAGTAAAATCTTTAGTTCAAAACTGTATAAAACCTATTGAATTCTTTAGGATGTTGATAAAAACATGAAAATGAAAGCGCATTCAAAACAAGCAATGTGCTATATTTGTGGCTCAATAAATTCTATGAGTGATTTTATAGTTTCAGCGCGTAAATATCGGCCACAAACGTTCGATACAGTGGTTGGTCAAGGATCGATTACGACTACTTTAAAAAATGCGATCAAAAGCGATCATTTGGCGCAAGCTTTTTTGTTTTTTGGATCCAGAGGGGTTGGAAAAACGACCACCGCGCGAATTTTAGCGAAAACGATTAATTGCTTTAATTTAAGTGATGACATTGAACCTTGCAATGCCTGTGAATCGTGTACCTCCTTTAACGAAGGTCATTCGTTTAATATTCTTGAATTAGATGCTGCCTCGAATAACTCAGTGGATGACATTCGAAATTTAATTGACCAGGTTAGAATTGCCCCACAAGTTGGAAATCGTAAAATTTTCATCATTGACGAGGTACACATGTTGTCACAATCGGCCTTTAATGCTTTTTTAAAGACCCTTGAAGAACCTCCAAAACACGCCATTTTTATTTTGGCAACAACAGAGAAACATAAAATTTTACCAACAATTTTATCACGTTGTCAAATTTTTGATTTTCACCGAATTCAGGTAGATGACATTGTGAAACACTTGCAAGAAATTGCGGTAAAAGAAGGCATTAATGCGGATGAAAAAGCCTTGCATATTATCGCCCAAAAAGCGGACGGCGCGCTAAGAGATGCCTTGTCCATATTTGACCAAATTGTTTCGTTTTCAAATAACCACGTGAGTTACGAAGCGGTATTGGAAAATTTGAATGTTTTGGATTATGATTTTTATTTTAAGATCATTGATTTTTCATTGGCTCAAAATATTGCGGGCAATTTGTTAATCTACAATGAAATTTTAAGCAAAGGTTTTGATGGCAGCCAATTTATTTTAGGATTATCAGAGCACTTGCGTAATTTATTGGTTTGTAAAGACCCTTCCACCGTGACTTTATTGGAAGTTCCTGAAGAAATTAAACAAAAGTATTTAGTTCAATCCAATTTGTGTTCGCAAGATTTTTTATTACTTGGCTTAGATTTGCTTCGCGATGCAGACATGCACTTTAAGAGCAGTAAAAATAAACGATTAAGTGTCGAAATTTGTTTAATGAAACTAAGTTCGATTGTTGCCACCATTAAAAGTAAAGGGTTATCTTAACGTCCAGTGACATATTAATTCTTCCGTTCGAAGGGCAAGTTATGGGCAGTCCCGTACCTGCTGATGCTCCGAAAAACGGAACAGCACCTACACAAAAGCCAAGTACACCGGTTGCTACGGTAGGTTCATTGGTTCCACCGGTCCGCAAACAATTTACTGCACCTGTTGGAAAGTTAAGTACCACAAATATTGGAATTAACGAAACCTTAAACCCAACTCAACGCGCTTCGAACAAACAAGTGGAAGAAATTGATGCCAATTTGGTGGAAAATTTTTCACAAGCAGCCTTTGACGAGGCATGGCAAACTTATTGTGTTCGTTTAAAATTGGAAGGTAAAGATAGCCTCTTCTCTACTCTGCAATCAAAAGTTCGGGTAGATTCTGAATTTCAGATTCATTTAGAATTGCAAAATGTGGTTCAAAAAAATGCTTTAGAAATTGAAAAAAACGAATTGCTCCATTTTTTGCGGCATAAATTGCGGAATGCGAAAATTGGTCTTTCCTACAAAATCACTGAAGTTGCGAAAGTGCAAGTATTGGATAATAAAGGCGTTTTTGAAAAACTTTCTACCGAAAATTCATCCTTAGACAAATTCCGAAAATTATTTAATTTGGATATTGAGTTTTGATTTTTTGACTACGCTCTTTATAGATTTCTTGGTGGTTGGCATTACAACTGCCTTATCAAGATTTAGGTTTTGATTGATGACTGCGAACCATATCGCCAATATAGTGGTTTAGCGAAGAAGACAGCGAATGATTTTAATAAAAGACAAATAAATAAGTTAAAATAAGCGTTGTTATTAGTGCTGTGATCGAAATTGTCATAATGCCATATTTTTTATTGATGCCGTATAATGACCGCACATTTTCTTTCTGAACGACCCAAATAATGCCAACATAAAATAAAAAAATAACTAAGTACGTTGTTGGGGTTGTCATTTCTATCAATGTTGACATTTCAAAGAAATCCCCGCGATCTAAAGTCAACATGAATAAAAACCAAGCGAATTCTGAAATGGCCGAATAGCTTATAAAAATTACAAAGAGAAA
>JADZFJ010000066.1 GCA_020849935.1 Crocinitomix sp.
ATTAAACCAGTTAAACTCAAGGAAGCCCGTTTGGCACGAATCAGCTTTAAGGTTTATACTTCCATAACGTTTAAGCAGGGCAAATGGTTGGGTAAAATCACAAATTTAAATAGGCTAAATATTCCATGCCCCAAGCAACGCCCAAATGAGCAATTAAACCACCATAAATATTCCGTGATGAATAGGCAAAAATACCTAAAATATAGCCGCCAAAAATAGAACTAATGGCTTCGCCCATGGGTTTGCCAAAATGCAAAAAACAATACACCACCACCATTGGTAAAATGGCCTCTTTCCCCACAAACCGCGACAAAGCAATCACCATAAAACCCCTAAAAAAAAGTTCAACAGATAAAAAATCAAATCCGTACGTCAGCTCATAAAGCCCTACTGTTTTCCATTGTTCTGTTTCCAAAAATCGGTACTCATAATTGTCTGTGTAAGTTGGATAGGTCTCTAAAAAATCAGGTTGAAAAGAGGCGAGGTAAATCAACGGAATCATCCCTAATATTAGCCAAAAATAAGGCAGTACTTTGGCATTATTTAAACGTAAACCATACCATTCAGGTTTAAAATATCGCACCCCAAAGTAAATGAAATACAAGGGAATAATCACGGTAATTAAACTTGATAAATTGCTCACACATGCTCTTTGCCAAGCTCCAACAAATGGATTTGTATGGTACAAATCCGTCGTAAAATCCATTAAATAATAACTCCCATCCAAGGCCAAAAAGAAAATCCCAATTCCACCAAAAATCAAGTATTTTTTGTTCAAAATTATTTTTTTATCGCTCGGTAAAAACAAGGATAAAATCAAACTTATCCCCAAAAAACCAACCATGTAGGTTAAAAACAAATACACCACCGAATAAATAGTGTGATTGTATGTAACCGTAATATTTTCGTAAAAATTCAGTGAATAATTTGTTGCAATGGCCGCGGCTAAAAACAAGCCCACCGCCAAGTGAACCGCCCAACTAAAATCAACTTTAAAATAATCAGTAATATACTTTACAAAAATTTTCATGCCCTAAAAGTAAAACAAATTAAATTTATGGAATAATTTTGGTGAGTGCATCCATAGATAAAATGGATCAAATTATGGCTAAAAGATATTTATTTTTCATTTTCCTTCTCCTCACCTCCGTTGGTTTTGGGCAAACAATCACCCTTAAAGGTAAAATTGTGGATGAAGATGGAAAAGCCATTCCAAAGGCTATTTATTATTTAAAATCCACTCCAGCTAAAAAATACACCACCAATTCGGAGGGGGAATATTCCATTTCATTGGCTCCAACAACTTCTGATAGTCTGCACGTTTCCCTTTTCGGATTTCAGTCAACCAATTTGGCCATTTCACCCAAATTATTAAAGCGCGCCAAAAATGGGGTGTTAATTATGGATATCACCCTGCCCTACAAAACGTTGAATGTCTATGAGGTATATGCTAACCGCCCCGATACTGTTTATGGCACCCAAGACTACAGCGTCGCCGATTATGAATTTGACAAGGCTGGAAACTTACTGTTGTTAACTTACGAAAAATCGTTAAAACAAGGCAGCGTTTTACGGCTCTTGGACAGTTCAAAACAAATCACCGACACCTATTATATCCAAGGCGAAGCCATCGAATTAACCATCGATTTCAGAAAAAACATCCATTTAATTACCGAAGAACAAGTGTTTTTTATCGACATTAAACAAGGTAAAATGTATGTTTATCTCGAAAATAGAGACCATTATTTCCGCAATGTCGCACCAATTATAGACACCATTGGCGACTTTATTTATTATTCAAATTATTCCGAAATCTACCCCGCTTTTGATTATTTGGAATACAACCGAAAAGATTCTTCCAATAAAATCATGTTAAAAGTCGAAGATCAATTTATGATGGAATTATACCGTGCCGAATTTAAATATGTGGATACCCGCACAAAACTTTGGGCACACGAAAAACAACTTGAAACTGGAATCGACAAAGAAATTTGGGTAGGCGCCACGGTATTCACCAACTCTATTTATTACGAACCCCTCTACTCTCCTTTATTCAAAGTAGGAACCGACAGCATTTTTGTCTTTGACCATTATAAAAACCTCTTGTTTAAATACACCCAACAAGCTGGTTGTGTGGATAGCCTGCCAATCTTCTATCACCTCGACGCGCGGAAATCTGGATGGCAACAACCCCTCATTCAGGACCGCCTCACCCACAAAATTTACGGCATTTTTATGCAAAACGGATTCACTTACCTCAACGAAATCAACCCAATGACAGGTGAAATTTCAAAATCGTTTAAACTCAATTTCAAATACATCGAACATATTCACTTGGTAGGCGATTACGTCTATTACGTGTATCGTCCTTACGAGTCCGTTCAGAAAAAATATATTTATCGCGAAAAATTGAAGTTTGATGAGTAAACCCAAGGCTAATCATTCCGAATAGCCGAACGAGGTTTTTTGGCTTTGCCGCGGTGGGTTTTGGTTTTGATCCGATCTTTTTTCGGTTTCTTTTTACCGTTTTTTCCTTCTTCCACAGAATCAATTGGTGCAACAGCACTCGTGCCTCCACCATTTGGATTTCCATCCACAGGGTCTATCCAATCATCCTTAACTTCTACAAATTTAACCGTGTCTTCCTCATCACCCGGCCCGTATAATTTAGTCCTTCGTGATTCATTATTCCCAGCCACCAAATCTTCTAAATAAATCCAATTATTTCCATCCCAACGGTAGCCATCATAGGTCATGTCTGGCACATAAAAATCATACATGCCTTCCAAATTTGGCATTTCAGGAATCAAATGATCAAAAACAATCGCATCTAATTGCTCATTCATATTCACCCCAATCGTCACTTTTTCAGAATATTCAAAAAACACGCGTCTCACCAAGGTTTTAGAATTTTTAGCTTCTTGAAAAATCGGATACCCTAGGCGTAAATTGTCATTTTTAAAGAAAAAGACATCAATGATTTTTTTATTCGTTCCACGTGTGGACCCATCATAACCTAACACCGTATAATAGGTTTTATTCCCCTTAGTAACCGGAAGAATTTTGTAATAAATTGCACCATACCAAGTGGTAGGAACAAGGGTATTTTCTGGACGCGGAGGTAAGGTGAAATTATCTTCTTTAAACTCAATAATTTCGTTCGGTTTTCCCGCTCGCGATGGCATAATTAAATAGCAAAAATGAATATTCATCCCTGAATTATCCTCAATATTCCAATTAAACAAACGGAATGCCCCGTCTGGCGAGGTAATGGTGGACATGGTTTTGAATGTTTCGAAAGGATATTCGAAGGTTCCTGGATAAGGTAAAATTTCTTCCACTAACGCCTTCAAGGTTTCGTTTTCAAGCAAACGCAAATTGTCGTCTTTGGTGCTTCGAACTTTTTGTAATTGATGATTAATTTCTGATTCCATACGAACCAAAAACGTATCAATTTCAACCTCTTTGGCAATTCCCAAAAAGGAAAAACTCAGCAGTAAAATAGATAATGACCATCGTTTCATATCCTCTTGAACGTAATTGACAACAAAAGTAACAAAATAAATTGATTTTTCTTTAAATCAACCCGTTTCATTTGGGATTCACACCCCATCTTCACCCAATAAAATCCGCTAATTTTCAGCACTTTTCTGGCTGTATTTCCCCTATAATTCATAAAAATGGGGCAATAAAGCAGAGATTTTTATAACTTTGCCCCCATGGAGAATATTAAAATTCGATTAGGAGGCGTTCCAGAACACTTTAACCTGCCCATTCGTTTGGCGCAAGAAAGAGGTGTTTTTAGCTCACGTGGGGTTGAATTAGAATGGACAGATTTCCCTGGTGGAACAGGACAAATGACTCAAGCTTTGAGAAACGATGAAATTGATGCGTGTGTTTTGTTAACAGAAGGAATCATTGCAGATATTGTCAAAGGCAATCCCTCTAAATTAATCAGTGAATACGTTACAACCCCACTTACATGGGGCATTCATACGGGAGCAAATAATCCTTTAAACGAACACAAACATATTTTTGACAAACAATACGCCATTAGTCGCTACGGCTCAGGTTCACATTTAATGGCCATCATCGATGCCGAAAGTCGCGGGAAAAAATTGGAACACGAGCAATTTACTATTGTAAAAGATTTGGCGGGTGCTATTCCTTCTCTTGAAAGCGGTGAAACAGATGTTTTTTATTGGGAAAAATACACCACCAAACCCTTGGTGGATCAAGGTGTTTTTAAACGCGTAGGAGAATTTAATACACCTTGGCCTTGTTTCGTCATCGCCGCAACCGATAAAATTTTGGCTGCTCATCCAGATACCATCGTCAGATTATTGCGCACCATTCATGACGAATGTG
>JADZFJ010000067.1 GCA_020849935.1 Crocinitomix sp.
ATTTTTATTCCGTCATACTTCCATACTCCTGTATCATAAGGTACGAACCACAAATCATTGTTGTTGTCTTTTGCGACAGATAAGTATTCAGTAAAATCGTTGTTTTTGCTTCCATCTAAACTACCTATACTTTTGATTCTCTTATAAAATGTTGATTTGTCTTGCCGGTTATTTGGCATTGAGTTAGTGTCATATATCGTATAACGATATGCTGAATTAAACCAAAAATCTCCATTTTTATCTTCTATTATTGAACGAACCCCATTGGCAGGTCCATCGTGCAGTTCTGTTACATCGTCTTCAATAATCCAATCAAATGATTTTCCGTTGAAGCGGAAAGCACCTAAGGTTGCGGTACCAAACCAAATATTCTCCTGGCTGTCAGTGTAAATACAAAAAACAGCATAAGGGTTTGCATAGTTTGGATGTTTTGAAACATAATCTTCACCTAGTTTAATTTTTGGAATTTTTAATTTTAATAGACTTTCGCCATCAAATCTGTAAACGAAACCGTCATATTCAGGACTTTTAAACCAAATGTCATTTGGATTTAATTTCCAATCGTTGTCAACTCCAACTTTTTCTTTTAACGCTTTAAAAGTTTTTCCGTTAAATTGACATATTCCATAGTCAGTTGTAAAATAAATATTTCCCGATTTATCTTCCTTTATTTCTCCAATACTATTATTGGTCAAGCCATCTGTGGTTGTAAAATGAATGATTGTTTTTTCGTCATATTTGTACACTCCATCCTCCTTGCTTGCAAACCAATAATTGTTCTTCTTGTCTTGATAAACAAATGTTATGTCTTTGCCAAGTTCATTTACGGTGTCACCAATTGAAACCGAATTGGCTGAATTTTCGGAAGGTGATGTTGTCTGCCCGTTGCAGGAAATCAACACGGTCAAAATGTTTAAAAAAAATATTAATGTTGGTATGTTCATTGTCAAATTCTCTCGTCCATTAGCATCCCATGGATGGTTCAATAATGATCAATTTGGTTACCGTTTGGCCATTGTCTTTTCGTTGTCCTGTAACTCGCAAATAATAGCGACTGATACCAACACCACTTGGATATTCTGTGGGTGCTTTTACCTTTTCTACTAGTTTTAGCCATTCGTCGCCGCATTGATCTTTTACTTCTTGTTTTAAGTCGTCCATTAAAATTTTCGGAAATTTCTCGTGTTCCTTTTCAGTATATTTTTCACAGATAAATTGGCCGGAATTATTTGTTTGTAATTGTTTCCAGTCTGAATAAAAATGTTTCCAGTCGACCAAGGCGCAATAAGGACCTTCATTCATAATTGTCACACTGGTTTCGTAGCGTTGTTCAACAGTCAAGCCTGTGAGTTGGTCGCTTGACAAAGAAATAAGTTGACCTTCAATTATTTCACCAAGTTCGGGATAGATTTCGACTGTATCTTTTTGAATTTGGTCCATTTTCATTTCTTCGTCATAAATGATTAAACGACTAATAGAAACTGAAAGCTCATCAAATTTTATGGTTGTAATGGTGTCAACTTCTCCTTCACTTGTAAATGGATCTTCGTTACTGGTTTGATTAGACATAATTGCTGTGTCGCTAACCATATTGTCGTTTTGAGTTGGCACCGTCGTGTCTGTCGATGCGTTATCGCACGCACAAAGTGTCGTAAATGTTAAAATGCTGATGAGGTGGTGTAGTTTCGTCATACTTTTGGTGCTTTCAGTGAGTGCCTATGCGCGCTGCCGACTGTTTAAATAAATGGTTGTTCCGAAGTTAAGGTTTTTTTCTTTCTAATTTATCTTTGTTCCGAAGCAAGATTTGAAGGCTGGCGCTGGTGAGCTATTATAAACATTTATTCATTGGGTGATAATTCACATCCATCGCAATAGGTATTTCTTTTTTTGTTGGTGATCCAAGCGAACTGATCATTAAAGCGATAAGAAAAATTTCTGTTGCTAAGGTATCTCACACCTTTTTTTCGGCGATAATATTCTTTCATTTCCATCGTATCGCTCACAAATGGATGATCACCATTTAACGTTAATTTTCCTAGACGATCAATGGAATAATTCCCTTGAAATGAATAATATTTTCTAATCAACGCATCACCTTCAAGTGTTGCACATTCCAGATGAATATCGTAGTTTCCATCAGCTTGAAGAGTCACATTCATATACCCACAATAATCGCCTATTGGAGAATTATTTGAATGTTTCTTTACTTTGCGCGTGTCTATGTTATTACAACCAAAATCGGACTTATAACTCCCTTTAAAATGTTCAAAATTGTCATTCAGAGAATCACTTTCTTGAGAAAGTAAATTCATTGGGATCAATAGTAGAATGAGTAGGTATTTCATTGTTTATTAATTATTTATGCTTGCTTTTTTTGGTTATGTATTTGCCATTTAAAATTAGGTAAATAAAACCGATTTAAAGGATTAGGGTTGGTTTATTTGGAAAAAAATCAACCCAAAAAAGGAAATTGATTCAATACACCGTTTGTTTTTGCATTGGGCGCCTGTAGAGACGCGATGCATCGCGTCTCTACGAAATGCCCAATGACCCAAAGGACATAATTTTTATGGTAATTTTTGCAAAAAATTTTTGTGAATGATAGCATATTTGCCCGCGTTAAGGATGGGAAGGATTGTTTGAGCTCCTTACCTTTTGTGTCGATTGGTGAATTATGGTGGTAGGTTGGAGGATGGAAGAATTGTGAGAAAAGGATAAATTTGGTAAGAGCGAGCCTGGACAGCCTGACCCCACCAATCCCGACGTTTCAGTCGGGATTGGTGGGGGAACGCCCAGAAAATTTATAGGTTGAAAATGGGGGACAGCGAACTGGTTTTTTCTGATTTGAATGTTAGGATTCCTGATTGGATTATTTCCTTGAAATTGTGCATGTTATGGGATAAGTGTTGATTTAGAAATAGGGTTGGTGATTTGTGTTTGATGGGCTGTGCCAAGTTACTGGTAGTGTTGATCTTCCCAATTTTTTTGAAAAGCTATTCTTTCTTGCAACCAATCTTTAATGGTTTTCAATTCTTTGGGCGAGCTATATTCGCCGTATTGGAGAATTTTAGTCAATAAATCTTCATATTCCTCCAATTCATAGTACGCGCCGGGATCGTCATTATTTGCAACCAAATCTTCAAGAAATAATTTCATTTCGAATACATGATCGATATAATAATCAGCGATTAATTGTGGGGAATCTTGAAAGTGGGTAATGATATATTTGTCAAATTGATGATCCCATTTATCAAAGTCTGTTGTTACTTGAATATTTAATTGGCCATCTAAAATCTCAAAACGACTAATTTGCGTATCATAAATCACGAAAAAAAGCGAGTCGGCTAAAAAAGGTGCTGAACTTTTAATTCCTTCAATGAAAGCATCATTGAATCCCCATTTGCCATCAGATTGAATGGAAAGGTATATTCCGGGCTCTTTAAAATTGATTGTTCTTGTGGGTGAATAAATAGCCATTCTTTCTACGTTTCCGTTATTTTTGATGGAAACAAATGTGTCCGAAAAAATTGGTTTTGTTTTTGTTTCTATATTTTCTAAGTTAAAAGAGTGCAAAAAGGAATTTTCACAATTCTTTTTCACTTTTAAGATGGCAGAAGCAGCTAGGGTAATTGGCTTCAGTTGATATACTTCATTTAAAGTTCCCATTGGTTGTGGTTTGATGAGTAAATGTGAATTGTTGCCCAATCATTCACCCGATTTTTATTGGTATTTTAAGATGAGCAGCCGAAAATTATCTCCATTCATGATATAATAAGTTGTTAACACGAGAATTTCTTTAATTTGATTATTGTCAACATCTTGTAAGGTGATTCCAACAAGCTGTTCACCTTGTAAATTCAGCGTTTTGCCATCTTTTCTTTCGGCATTTTTTACGGTAAAATCGATGTTAGACAAGGCTAAGGCATCATAATTACAGTTGAATGAAATCGTGTTTTTTTCATCTAAATATTCCTTTTTTGGTTGCTGATTCTCAAATTTTTGAAGATTCAAGTCGTTATTTGTAAGAATATTTAGTTCGTTTAGTTTTTTTACGATTTCAGAATTTGAATTCACAGACAGTGCCGTAGGATTAGATTTTTTTAGCTCGTCCAATTCTTTTTCGGATAAATTTTCGTGACCAACATAGGATCTTCTAAAACTCATTGAGTCGATTTCGATAATACCAGCATTCGTTTTAAGATTGGTGTCATCCTGAAAAATTTCACTTTTTTCAATGCGCTCGGCATCTTTTTTGTTTGTGCAAGAAAGACTTATGAATACAACTAGGATTAAAATGATTGGCATTGTTTTTATGAATGTTGGTGGTTTTCACTTTGATTAAAATTAGGTAAATAAAACCGATTGAAGGGGTTGGATTTGGTTTTTTTTAAAAATCAATCAGAAGAAGGCAAATAATTCAATTCAACGTTTGTTTTTGCATTTGGCGCCTGTAGAGACGCGATGCATCGCGTCTATATGTGAAATGCCCAATGCCCCGAAGGACATAATTTTTATGTTAATTTTTGCAACAATTTTTTGTAAATGATAGCATATTTGCCCGCGTTAAGGATGGGAAGGATTGTTTGAGCTCCTTACCTTTTGTGTCGAATGGTGAATTATGGTGGTAGGTTGGAGGGTGGAAGAATTGAGAGAAAAGGATAAATGTGGTAAGAGCGAGCCTGGACAGCCTGACGCCACCTTAACTACGTTTTAGTTGTTAAGGTGGGGGAACGCCCAGAAAATTTATAGGTTGAAAGTGATGAATTAAACTAGGTAAATTTAATTTTTCTCACATTTTATTAATCTTTTACCAACTTAAGTCTTCTTTCTTCGAAGTACTTTTTAATTTGTTCAAAATTCATTTCTTTGATGTCTTCATTGATTTTTTCGCGGACCTCACGCATGAATTCCACCGCTTTGAAATCTCGGATAATTTTTTCTTTATTCTTCATAATTAATTATTTCTTTAGGTGAACGAATATCAATTTGTGAATAACCGAGTTTGAGGTTAACTGCATTGTAACCTCGAATTCTGAAAATATTCACGATGTGTTTAAAATTCCAACTCACTAGTATATCTGCTTTATATATTGTAGCTAAAGCGATGTGAAAACAATCTTCTCTGCTGGTTTTGCCCACAACTTTTTCGGCCAGGTAAGTATCTGCCAGATTAACTGCTTCTTCAGTTAATTCAACTCGAATTTTGAGGTGCTCTGGAATTGATGCTAAGAATTCTCTGACTTGTTTCGGCGCATTAATTAATTCATTTTCAGTGACAGATGAGAACATTATTTGGTAGCTAGAACTTTCTATATTGTCAAACAAAGATTGCGTTTCTTGTGCGAACTCAACATCAAAATATCCTCCTATAACAGAGGTATCTACATATATAATTAATCTTTTATTTTCCATTACTCAAATTTACGAATTTTTAGGGTGATTTCAAATTCATCAATGATCATATATTTTGCAAACACAAATATTCGATATTAAGATTTTCAATTTACTCAGTTGTCGCGATGATTTATTGTTTACCTTTCAGAAAGAATTTGATGTTATGAAAGTACTTGGTTTTTTAATGGGCGCATTGGTGTTGGGGAGTTTGTTCAGTTGCCGTTCGGTTGACTATTATCATTACGACCCTGCTAATCCTAGCAGTGAGGCCTATGGCATGTACACCGAACTGTGTTTACATAAAAATGGGGAATTTGAAGAGTATTTGTATTGGGGCGTAAAGGATTCGGTGGATCAGGTGAATGAGGGGGTGTTGATTGCGGGTAATTATGAAAAAAGTGGGGATACCTTGAAACTATGGTATTCGTTTGAAGGGGATGCCGCGAAAACATTGCATCACGAGTTTTTTATTATGCGAGAAGATGGGTTGCACTTGTTAGAACCTGTGACGTATTCGTATCATTTTTTAGGCAAGGTTTTAAGCCCAGGAAAATCAACTGGATTGCGCGAATTACCTGATTTTTCGTCAGTGGTTTGGAAAGGTAGTTTTTAGGATTAAGCTTAGAACCTGAGTTCGACTCTAAATTACCATCCAGATTTTTATTAACATTTGACCTAATAGCCCTATTCGCTGGATTTACGGAATCAATACATTATATTTAGCAGACTGCTTAAAATAATGCTATCGGTATTTTCGCATAGAAAAACATGATTTTTTCGTCAAAACAACTCGAAATAGCCCGCTATTACTTCGTTGCTTTTTCTCAAACTCAAGCTTTTCTAAGCGATCTGAATGAAATTTAAAATCGAACTCAGGTTTAGATTATAAACCTGCAGGAATCCAATTGTACTTAAACGTACACGTTTTTAGATATTCCGGTGCAATTTCAACGTAATTCCCACTAATTTTAGAAGCAATCCACGCATCGATAACGGCTTCTTTTTTCTGATTAAGGGCCGCCATTTCAATTAATTGTCGATCAGTTTCTAAAGAGGCAATGTGTGGTTCTGTTCGTCCCAATAATTTTACAATTCGCACGCCTTGTTTGCGGTCCATGTAATTATCATACAAAGATGGGGTAGAGTAGTTCCCAATTTTTAAGCCTTGAATTAATCGATACATTTGTGGATCGATGTCGTTGATGTTTTGAACGTCCCAAAAATAATCGTTGGTGTATGGGTTGACAATTTGTCCGCCGTTGTATTTTGATTCAAGATCCTGGCTAAAACGACGCGCTGCTTCTTCGAACGTAATATTTCCGTAATTGATTTGTTTGTATAAACTGTCCACCAAATTGGCCGCGCGGTCAAGTTCCATGTCACTTACTTTTGGACTGACAAGGATATGACGCGAGTGATAATTGTCTCCTTTACGCTCGAGTAATTGCACAATGTGATACCCGTACATGGTTTCAAAAACGGGCGAAATTTCCATTGGTTTCAAGTTAAATAAAGCTGCCTCAAATTCTGGCACCATGGTTCCACGTGTTTGCCAGCCCAAATCGCCCCCACTTATTTTACTTCCGGGATCGTCTGAATAAAGGGCCGCCACATTTTGAAACTTCTTGGTGCCGTCTAAAATGTCTTTTAAATACCCTTCGATTCTTGTTTTTGCCAAGTTTTTATCGGCGGTAGTGATTTCTGGGTAAATGACAATTTGCGCCACTGTAATTTTTGAGTTGATATAAGGAATACTGTCTTTTGGAAGACTTTTGTAAAATTCTTTGATTTCGTTTGGAGTAATGCGCACATTTTCAGTAATGGTCTCACGCATTCGCTCTGCCAACATTCTCTTTTTGATTAAGTCAAAAAATTCAGCCTTAATCCGCGCAACAGATTTTCCGTAAAATTCCTCCAATTTTTCGATACTTCCAATTTGTTTGGCGATGTAATCCAACCGTTGTTCCATTTCTTGGTTCACCATTTCATCCGGCACTTGGATACTGTCTATTTTGGCTTGATTGATTAAGAGTTTTTCAAACATAATCTCTTCTAAAAAAGCACAATCGGATAATGTGCTTCCCTCAATTCCACTTTGAATTAATTGCAACCGTTGTTCTTGTAGACTAGACAACAAAATAATTTCATCGCCAATTTGGGCAACGATTTTATCAATGACTTTAAAATCATCTTTTTGAGCACGGCCTGTTTGAGATAAAAACAGACCCATTAACAATAGGAAAAAGTACTTATTTATCGATTGTAACTTCATTCTTCTCATACGCGGCATCAATTAACTCTTTTTTTAGCTGATCTCTGGTCTCTTTAATTCGGAGGTTTAAGATTCGATCTTTTATGTTTTCTCGCTCAAAATCAAGCGGAGAGATACTGTTTTTTAATTTATAATCGAGGATATTTACAAAATAATAAAATCCATTGTCCTCAAAACGAATTTTAGATAGGTTTAGTATAAATCGATCTTTATTTATGTCGGTGAGTGGAATTTCTTTCAATAAATCATCAAAATAAATCCAGCTTTCAATGTCGTAATAAAAATTGGTGGCGTATATTTTGGCATAGGTTTCGACTGTTGCTAAATCGCCCGGTTTTTGAAGGCGATACACATTCTCAATTTTTGAAACATTGGGCGCATCGGTTGGAATTTTAAGGTAAAGAACCTTCACCAAATAATCGTTTAACTGAAAATCTTCTTTGTGTGAGCGGTGATAGTTCAGAATTTCTTCTTCTGTCACAGTCGTGTCTAATTTTTCATCCAATTTAATGGTCTCCATTTCATGAATCAGCAAATCTTTACGGTAATCGGCCACTTTTTTATCGATTTCTGTTTGATCGATGCTTTCCATTTCTTCGGCCGCCATCAACAAAATATGCTCTTCAATCCAATTATTCACAAAGGCAGAAACGATTTCGGCGCTGTCCTCTTTGGTATAGCTTAAAAATGCCAAATCGGTTTCAAATAATTCATACTCACCAACTTTTGCGATTCGTTCCGCTTCATTTCCACCACCGCAAGAGAAGACCATAATACATAGAATAGCCATCGAAAAATAATTTCGGAGTGGATGTGCGCTATGGATCGATTTTAACATGTGTCTAATTCAGGACAAATATAACAATAAAAAAAGCCAACGTCATTCAACTTGAATAGCGTTGGCTTTTTTTTAACAGATTTTATGGTTTTATTTACTTCGCAAGGCTATGTAAATTTTCAACATTAATCACCACATTGTATTTTTTACGCAATTCGAGCAACCACTCTTTTTCTAATTGATTTTGGTATGCTGCCGTCACCAATCCTTTAGCTTCACTGTATTCACGTTGTTTCGGTTGTAAAACTTCTCTTACATTAAAAACATAATACAAATCACCATTTTTGTACGGTTTATTTAAGCCTTTTTTAAAGGTTTTTAATTTGAATTTTGCCTTTTCTGCATTTTGTTTTTGCACGGCTTTTTTATAGGCTTCGATTGCTTTTGTATCCGATTTATCAGCAGGTTCTTCCAATTTAGGAAACGATTTTCTTACTCTAAATGCTTCTGTGGTTTCGCTCGAGAAAATTTGAGTTTTCACTTTTGCATTTAATTCAGAACTTACGTTCACCGATTTAACAATTTCTTCCGGAGTCATTTTATTGGTTTCGATTAAGGCGACAACAGAGGCAGCCATTTTTTTATCGATACAGGTATATAAATCTCCTTCGTAACGCACAGGATAGAAAAAATCTGCTTTATGAGCTTCGTAATAAGCACGAATTCCGGCAGTATCTTTCGATGCTTTTTTCCAAATTGCGTCTTGCATAATTTCAAAAACTAAAATCCCGTCGCCATATTCTTTAATCAACGATTGGAATTCTGGATATTTTGCTTCTAATTTACTGTCTTCGTAAGCCAATAAACGTTCTTTTGCAAAGTCGTTCATCATGGACATCATTAATTCTTGTTTGTCCATTTGTGCACGTTTTTTCTGATTGGCAAGGATGTATTTTTCAAAATCACCCACAGTCACCATGTTATCTTTAAAGCTGAATAAGATTTCACCGTCGTTGGCATGGTTAGACAAACCTTTCCATTTAGCCATAAAAATTTCATCGCCAATGGTATTGTAAAAAATTGGCAGGTATTTTTTTGCATTGTCGGTATAATTGTATTGTTTTTTCAAACTCTCCACAAACGAATCGCGGGTAGTTTCAGAACGCATGTCCCGTTCCACTTTTAATTTCAATTCGCGGTACATATTGTCGTACGAAGGAATTGGAATGATTTGTACCCGTTTAATGATGTGAAATCCGAAGATTGTGCGAACAGGTTTACTATAATCACCATCTTTTTCTAAGGCAAAGGCAGCCGCTTCAAAAGCAGGAACCATTCGTTGTTTTGCACCTGCACCAAATAATGGCAACAACCCACCTTTGTTTTTTGAAGTTTGATCTTCTGAATATTTCGCCGCTACTTCTTCAAATGATTGTCCTGCATTTAAAAGGGCGTAAATTTCATTGATCTTTTTTTCTTTTTGTGCGATTAATTCTGGACTATCCGCGTCACCTGCAAGGATTAAAATATGCGCCGTCTCAATCATTCCTTTTGCTTCACGTTTGTCTGCACAATAGATTAAGTGGTAACCAAATTTGGTTCGAATTGGCATAGAAACATCCCCAATATTCAATTTAAACGCCGCGTCCTCGAAAGGATAAACCATTTGAAAAGCAGAAAAATAACCTAAATCTCCACCATTTATTTCCACCGAAGGATCTTCAGAACCACCCGCACCACGCGCTACAGATTCAAAACTTTCACCCGCTAAAATTCGTTCACGCATCCGCAAAATTCGCCCGTAAGCCACAAGGGTATCTTGCGGTATTGGATCTGGATTTAATCGGACCAAAATATGACTTGCGCGGATTTCCGTTTTTGTACGGTCATACGCCTCTTTAATGAGGTATTCGTTTTGGTTTTTATCCGTAAGATAAGGCAATGCTAATTGTTTACGGTAATCCGACAATTCGCTAATTAAGCGAGGAATTGTGTCATAATGCGCATCTCTAGCCGCACGAACCTTTAATTTGTAATTGATAAACAATTCCATATACGCATCCAACGAATCTTTGTGGAAAGAGGGGTTAGGATTGTTTTTAGAATAAATGTAGATAAATTCAGATGCCCGTACCTCTTCACCTTGGACGGTCAATACCACTGGATCCTTCACTTGCGCGCTGGCACCAATTGATAAAAGGACTCCCAAAAGAACTAATTGTAATCTTTTCATGTTTTCGTTTTTTTAGCTAATTTATTACTCTATAAAATGATATAATATGTATGACGTATTATTTTTTACTATAGTTTGGTGCTTCACGTGTAATTGATACATCATGTGGATGACTTTCTAAAACACCAGCGTTAGAAATTCGCACAAAAGGTGCTCCTTTTAAGCTCTCAATGTCTTTCGCACCACAATAACCCATTCCCGCACGAATTCCTCCAATAATTTGGTGCATCACCTCATCCAAATTTCCTTTGTAAGGTACTCGGCCAGAAATTCCTTCAGGAACTAATTTTTTAGCGTCGTCCTCTACATCTTGGAAATAGCGATCTTTTGAACCTTGTTGCATGGCTTCTACTGAACCCATTCCACGGTACGCTTTAAATTTTCGACCTTCATAAATGATGGTTTCACCTGGAGATTCTTTTACTCCTGCAAACATGGAACCCACCATAATTGAATCGGCACCTGCAGCAATTGCTTTCACAAAATCGCCTGTGTATCGAATTCCACCATCAGCAATTACCGGTACACCCGTACCTTCCAATGCCATCGCTACTTCGTTAATTGCAGACAATTGTGGAACCCCAACACCTGCAATGATTCGAGTGGTACAAATCGAACCAGGACCGATGCCAACTTTAATCGCATCTGCACCCGCATCAACCAAAAACTTCGCAGCTTCGGCTGTGGCAATATTTCCAGCAATTACGTCCAAGGTTGGAAATTTTGCTTTCACTTTTTTAAGCATTTCACAAAATGATAGCGTGTGTCCGTGCGCTGTATCAATCACAATTGCATCTACACCCGCATTTACCAAGGCATCTACACGTTCGATTGTATCATTCGTTACTCCTACCGCTGCTGCAACACGAAGTCTTCCAAATTTATCTTTGCAAGAGTTTGGATGTTGTTTTACTTTGATAATATCGCGGTAAGTAATTAATCCAAGTAATACGTTTTCAGCAGAAACAACTGGTAATTTTTCAATTTTATATTGTTGCAAAATCTCTTCTGCTTCCATTAAACTTGTCCCTTCTTTCGCGGTAACTATATTTTCTGAAGTCATCACATCTTGTACTGATTTGGTGACATTTTTCTCAAAACGTAAATCACGGTTGGTCAAAATTCCTTTTAAAATTCTATTTTCATCCACAATCGGAATACCTCCAATGGCATTTTCACGCATTAATTGAAGTGCATCGCTGATTTTAGCGGTTAAAGGCAATACAATTGGGTCAAGAATCATTCCGCTTTCAGAACGTTTCACTTTTCTAACTTCTAACGCTTGACGTTCGATAGACATGTTTTTATGAATAACCCCAATTCCTCCTTGTTGTGCAATAGCAATCGCCAATTCCGATTCAGTCACCGTATCCATTGCCGCAGAAATGATCGGAGCATTCAAAGTAATATTACGCGTTAATTTAGTTTGTAATTTAACTTCGCGTGGAAGAACTTCTGAATATCTCGGGATGAGTAAAACATCGTCATAAGTCAAACCTTCTTTGACATTATTTATATCTGATATCGGCATAGAAATTTATTTGAACTATAAAAAATTCTGGCAAAGTTAATAAAAAGGAATATGATGCGTTCATTAATTTAAATTTACCACTTAAAAATTGTTAAATTGTTTTGATTGTATTATAATTATATGGACTTTTGTTCATCACAGTTCGCAAATGAAAAAATTAATAGTAATTAGTTTAATGTGTTTAAGCACAATCGGCTTTTCTCAGAATTCGCCCAATTCAGCCAATTCGAGCGATACTGCACGTTTTGTTCAGTTAACTGGGATTATTATTACCGATAGTATGCTGCGTGTTCCTTTTGCCAAAGTGGTTGATTTATCGACACGAAGAGGTACGATTGCGGATTATTACGGATATTTTGCCTTGGTTGTTCATCCAGGCGACACGATTCAGTTTTCAAGTTTAGGCTTTAAAAAGAAACAATACATCGTTCCTGACTCCACCAAATTGACAGAAATCTCTTTGGTTCAATTAATGACGG